>NZ_JBEXXN010000053.1:0-51905 GCF_040630445.1 Streptomyces sp. NPDC005805 | reverse complement strand
GGCCGCCTGACACCCGTCGAATACGAGACCGTCATGACCACACCGGACCTCCAGGCCGCGTGACCAAACCTGTCACCCGAACCTGCACCAGACCCTGAGGTTGGAAAAGGCCCAGTGATCTGACCGGCCCGTCACCGCACAGGACACCGTCGGCCGCCTCGAACAACGCGTCCGAACGAGAGGTGAGACACGAATAGAACTCGCCCCGGAAGCGTGGCAGTCGCGCCAACGCTCCCGGCGGACGTCACCATGCAGCAGAGTCATTCTCACGGCCTTCGTCTGAACGTGTGTGTTCCTTGGTCGGAGTACATGTTCAGACGAAGGCCGCTTCGCTGCGGCGGCTACCGAACCGAGTGATCAAGTTCGACGCGCCATTCGACCTCGTGAGTCAGGGGCGAAGTGGGAGAAGGCCGCGACATAATCTGGTGATGGGGATCGATCTGCAGTTGCACGACGGCCGTCCGTTCTGGCCCAGTCGCCGGTCAAAGCGCAGAGCCACGCTGATCCGGCAGTCTCACGAACTCAGCGAGGCACTGGCTCAGCTGATCGCCAAGATTCCCCGCAACACGTCGGGCAAGCTCTGGACGGTCGACCCGTACAACGACACGATCTTCAACGAGCAAGAGGCCGCGGCCGCGCTTCGCGAGATCCCAGATCTTCTGGAGTGTTGCACCGATGACTCCGAAGCTGAAGCGATTCGCGCCCTCACCACCTACTTGGAAGCCTGTGCCGCGACCCCCGGCAGCCACTTGGTCTTCGCCGGGGACTAGCCAGGCCACCCCAGAGGTTAAAGCCCAAGTTAGGCCCATCGAATGGTGATGTCCGCCACTCCGGCCCAGCAATTCAAAACAACACGCGACCAGTGGGTCTTGCCATCATAATTGCTGACGTATCCGCCGTTGTAGTAGAAGGGGCTGTAGTTGCACCGAGCGTAAGCCTGCCATGATCCGTTCTGTCTACCCGAGCATGTCACCATGGCATCGTCCAGCTCGGGATCATATATGGCAATCACTTCCGTGTGACAGATCATGCCACCTGAGGTGAAACTGGATCCCGGAGTGACAGCAGAAGCAGAAGGTGCAGCTACTAGAGACCAAATCAAGAGCAAGAATGAACCTATGGCCGCCGAAGTGAATCGGCGGGTCAAGATTTTCAGCATCTTTTTCGTGTGTCCTTATTTCAATAATACTGAATGTCGACGTTAAAAATACTAGACTGAATCGCCGTCGGGAAGAGTAACTACTACTCATCCACATGTGTCGTCCGCGCCAACGAGGTGGACGGCATGCCCGGACAGGGTGGCCACCTGCCATTCACCATGCCGACGTGTACATGCGCACCGACCTTCCCACAGGCCGTGTGCGTCGCACGGTCACTCGGCATTTCGCGCGGCCGGGAGGCCCGATTCGGGACAGACGTGGGCGTCGGCCTCGTTCCACAGTGCCGGCCGGGCCGAGGCGGTGACCAGGCGGGGTTCCGGCGTCGATGATGCCCTGTTCGTTCGCCGAGAGCCGGTAGTTGCGGGAGGAGGCCCGACCATGCGGTCGCGGACCGGGATCAAGGTTCCGTCCACGATCCGCAGCCGGTCCATGTTGGCACCGGCTTGTCGAGGAAGCAGGCTGGCGCGCATCCTCTGTCCTCCCGCCTCGCTCCCGCGGGTCCACCCTCATGTCGCCCGTCCGGATGCGTTGGAGGCGCCGCTCATGGACCCGCTTCCGCCGCTGGTGGCAGTCAAATGGCTCGGCGTCGTTGTCTGGTCAGTCCGTCGCCGGAACCTCTGAGGGCATGGTCGGCCGACTCGCTGGCCAGGACCCTTCTGGGCGCCGTTTCGCTTGGTGAGTCGTCGGTAGTTGACGAGGCCGGTAGCGACGGCCGTGAAGCCAAGGAAGTGCTCTGGCTTGCGTTCGTAGCGCCGGTGGAGCCGGCGACAACCGGCAAGCCAGGGCATGGTCCGCTCGATGACCCATCGGTGACGTCCACGTCGCTGTGAGGTCTCGATGCCCCGGCGGGCGACCGCGGGGTGATGCCGCGGCTGCGGAGCCATTGCCACAGGTGAGGACAGTCGTAGCCCTTGTTCCCGTGGAGCTTGTCGGGCCGTCGGCGGCGTGGTCCGCTGCGGCTGCGAATCGGCGGTATCGACGCGACGAGCGGCTTCAGCGCGAGGCTGTCGTGGGTGTTCGCTGCGGAGATCGCGACCTCGACCGGCAGGCCCGACCGGTCCGAGGTGGATCTTCGATCCGTTCTTCCCACGGTCGGTTGGATTCGGTCCGGTCAGCAGCCCCCTTTGAGGGCCCGGACACTCACCGAGTCGATGGCCAAGCGCGACCTGTCCAGCCCTCCCCGGGCACCGAGTTCGTCCAGGACGACGCGGTGGAGACGGGCCCACACCCGGTCAACACTCCTGCGCGCGAAGCGTCGGTAGACGGTCGGCCAGGCCGGGCCGAACACCGACGGCACCTGCCGCCACGTGCAGCCCGACGCGGCGACGAACACGATCGCGGCCAGACATTCACGGTCCCCGGCTCGTCGACGGCCATCACCCTGAGGCCGTACCACCACCGTCTGCGGCACCACGCGCCGGAACAGCTCCCACAACTCTTCCGGCACCAGCCGCTCGGCGAGACTCGCCATGCCCACCACAACGAGCCAAACCACCAAAGGAAACGACGCCCAAGGCGGAGGAGGGCGGCGACCTGGTGGCCGCCGCGGACCAGGACCAGGGGCCGGGCGAGCTGGAGCAGGGGCAGGCGGAGGGGCATGGGCGGGCGGGGGGCGGGGTGGTGGTGGGCGCCGGTCCGCGGCGGGGCCACGTGGTGCAGGCGCCGCTGCGGTCGGCCCTCCTCACGCGGGGCGGGGCCGGGGAGAGACGCCTGTGCCGGATCGTGCCCGCCGCGCATACGGAGGCGGCCCGCACCGGCGGGGTTCCCACCGCGCCGTGGGAGACCTTCGCCGAACACGCCACCCCGAGGACGTCGTGGTGCTGCTCGGTCCGGTGTCGGAGCCGGTACGTACCCCGGCGGCGAGCAGCCCGGATGTCGCCGAGCGGCTGCTCGGGCCGGGGTGCCGGTCACAGTGGCCCATGAGCCGCGAGCAGACCCGTTCCAGATCCGGCAGTCCACCACGATACGGCCCTTGCCGTAGATCTCGGCGGTCAGATCCGAGGTGAGCTTCGCCCAGGTCCGGAAGCGATGGCCCCCTGAGGGCCTGGACCCGCGAACAGATGGCCGCCGCCCCCTCCCGCGCGGCGATTCCGCAGCCGGCAGGCGGCCTCACCACGGAAACCGGCAGCGGAGCCGGTCAGGGCTGGGTCGCGGCGACCTTGAGGCCGAACCCGATCAGGACGGCGCCCGTGATCCGGTCCATCGCGCAGCGTACGGAAGGCTTCTGGAAGAAGGCGCGGGCTTTGGCCAGGAGCATCACGTAGCCGCCGAGCCATGCTGCGGTCAACGCCGCGTGGATGAGGACCAGCAGCGCCATGCCGATGTGCGGGGACAGCCCGGGTGGGGCCAGCGTCGGCAGCAGGCCGGTGTAGAAGACAGCGATCTTGGGGTTGAAGATGTTGCTGACCAAGCCGGTCCGCCACGCGCTGTCGGACGGTGCGGCGGCGGGGGGTGAGTCCGCGTTTGATGCCCGACCACGCCGGCTGTGGAGGAGCGCCTGGATGCCGAGAAAGATCAGGTAGGCGGCACCGGCCAGCTTGACCACGGTGTACGCGGCCGCGGACGCGGCCAGCACCGCGGCGAGGCCCCCAATCGTGAGCACACCCCACACAAGGAGCCCAGCCGTGATGCCGCCGGCTGTCCGTAGGCCGTCCCGCCAGCCGGCGGAGACCGCCCGCTTCGTCACAACAGCCATGTCCGGTCCGGGCACCACGGTCACTACGGCGAGCACACCGGCTGCGGTGAGGACGTGAGTGAACATGCCTCCAGTCTCACACCGGTGAGAAGAAGACACCGGACCTACAGATGAGTGACGGGTACTCAGGTTTCGTGGCAGCTGATGGACGAGGGTTGTCACGGTCCACGGTCGAAACGCGGCAATGTTTACATGGAGGTAAGGGATGAAATCGGTTATGAGGATGGCGACCGCTGTTCTGCTGGGGCTCGGTACGGTGGGTGCTTCCACCATCGCGTCCGCCACTCCCGCCGCCGCGGCTGGGGAGCAAACGAGCTGTGGTGTGTGGATGCCGTTCGACCAGTACCAGGGCCCCGCAAGCGGCAACGTCCATCGGTCGATGTGGATGCAGACGTGCATCCAGAAGACCGTCACCAGCGGCGTCGAGTACTTCGCCGGCACCCTGACCGTCTTCAATGGCTCGGGGACAACGACGAACTTCGGGCACAACTACGGGCGCTGGGGTTCGCGTGAGCTGCAGTTCACCAGGATGGTCGGCGAAGGAATGGGCACGCCGAACCAGGGTGGGAAGGAACTGATCAACTGGTATCCGAACAACAGCTGCTTCCGTGGCGAGATCAGGGCCGGGGAGTACAAGTCCTGCACGTCGCCGTGGGTGAAGGACGACTCACCCGCCACGCCCAACCGCGTCTTCGGCGGCGTGCGGGCGTACGCGTGGATGCCGCAGCCCGGCATGAACACCTACGAGAGCGCCAACTTCGGCATCACCGACGGCTCACCCTGGCTGAACTGACGGCAGGGCCGCGCCTGCCGGGCCTTCTCCGGTAGGACTGCGGGGCTTCTCCTGCGGAATGCGCTGGGACGGTTCAGGCCGGCGGCAGGTCGGCCCAGTGATCGATCAGGCCATCGGTGCCCGGGCCGGCTCCCGTGTGGTCCGCCAGGGCCGCCACGATCGCCTCGCCACGCCCGTGCTCGGCGTCCGGCCGGTCGGCGGCCCAACCGGCGGCGGTCAGGCGCGGGCCGCCGTCGCTGACGTGGACCTGCACATGGCCCGCGCTGTCCGCCGCTGCCTGCAGGTGCAGTACCACGGGCGGCAGGGCGTACGTCACCGCGTTGGTCACCAGCTCCGAGATCACCAGGAGCAGGTCGTACACGTGATCTTTCCCCAGCCCCCATTGCTCCAGCACCCCGCGGGCCTCATGCCGTGCCGTCGCCGGCGCGAGCGGGCCGTGGTCCAGCAGCAGACCGAACGTCCTCTGCTCGGCCCCGCCCGCTTCGGCGGTCAGCGACTGCCCGCCACGTACAACCGTGGGACTCGACATGGAGACCACCATCCGCTCAAGCGCCGGAACATTCCCTCTGCCTCCAGCACACCTCTGCGCACTGCGGAATCCCTGAGCAGTCAGTACCTAAATCAACAAAAAAGAGACAATAGGTAATCGGTGGGTCCAGGCCACCGGCCCCCACCAGGCGGCGCAGCGATGTACGCCCGGGCTCCGGGGTGTTGTCAACTCGCTTGCGGAGCACTGTAGTTGAGTAGTGGCTGCTTATGTACGGCCTGCGGATTTCATGATCCAATAATGACGGCGAACGGCAACTGGCTCCCCCGCCTGTCGCGCCGCTGTGGGCTGCCCCGTCGACCGGGGCGGCCCACCTGCCGTTCGGGGGACCTCTTGCAACGGCGTGCCGCGGAAAACCGGGTATCCGGCAAAGCGGCCGGCCGCCGTGTAGGTATCGATTACTCATCCACCTCTGCCGTGCGGCTTGAAAGATCTCCCTGTACGGACGGCACTTCTCATTCCAGAGATCCGCCCTCAGGGCCCGATGGGGATTTCACCCCGCGCAGGGAGTTCCGATTGCCTACCGAAGGTCATGAGCACGCTCATTCGCGCACCCTCAACGGGGCTTCGCTTATTTTGGAGCATCTCGTCCAGGCGGGTGTGGACACCGTGTTCGGCGTGCCCGGGGGAGCTATTTCCCCCATCATGCAGAGAATCCGGACACATCCCGGCCTTCGGATGGTGGTAGCCGCCCACGAGGCCGGGGCCGCGTTCATGGCCGACGGATATGCCCGGTCGGGTGGAGGGATGGGAGTCTGCCTGGTGACGGCGGGGCCCGGCGCGACCAACGCGCTCACCGGTGTTGCGGCGGCGCACCTGGACGGCGTGCCCCTGTTGCTGGTTTCGGGCCAAGTGCCGGCCCACCGGACCGGGACAACGGCCGTGCAGGAGAGCACATCGGAGTGCGGTGTGGACACTGCCGCGTTGTTCCGCCACGCGACCGGCTACTCGACACGCGTGCCGGATTCCGCCAGCCTCCCTCGCCTGCTCAGACGGGCGCTGTCACTCGCGACGTCCCAGGGGTGTGCCGTGCACCTGGCCGTCCCCAGCGACGTCTCTCGCGCGCCCGCGGCGGAATCGCTGTCTGTGCAGCCGGCCCCGGAGGCGTCCGGCGGCCCGCCCGGCGCCCTGGCGGGGGACGAGCTCGCGGGTGTTCTCCGCCAGTGCCGGCGCCCTCTGTTCTTTCTGGGCGGTGGCGCCCGTCGTGCGCTCACCCGCTACGGTGACGAGTTCCGGCAGTGCGTCGAGCGAATGAATATCCCCGTCACCACGAGTGTGCGCGCCAAGGGAATATTTCCGGAAAGCCACCCGCTCTCACTTGGCGTCTTCGGGCTCGCCGGCAGCCGGGCGGCCCGAGCGTACAGTGCGGAAGGAATCGATGTTCTAATCGTTCTCGGAAGCAGGCTCGGAGAATGGGCGACAGGGGGAAATACCGCCGGTCTGGAAAATGCCCGGGTCATCGTTCATGTCGATGCCGACCCGACTGTTTTCGGGCAGGTCGTACCGGCGCATCACGCGATTACGGGCGATGCCGGTGCGTTCATCAGGGATCTGCACGCCGCGACCGAAGGGAGAGCGGGGCGGAAGTCTGACCGCGGCTTCCCGGTGCGCGAGCGGCCGGAGGTCGCCCACACCGACTCGACCGGTCGTCTGCCGGCTTCCGTACTGATCAGCGAGTTCTCCCAGTGCATGGGGCCCGACACGGACGTCTTCGTCGACATGGGCAACTGCACCGGCTGGGCGACCCGATACCTGACGGTGGACCCCCCGGGCCGAATCTTCATCCCCACCGGCCTGGCGACCATGGGCTGGTCGTGCGGAGCCGTGATCGGCGGGAAGGCGGCGCGGCCGGACCGGAATGCTGTCGCCCTCGTGGGCGACGGGGCCTTCCTGATGAACGGAACCGAGGTCGCGACCGCTGCCCGGCAGCGGCTGGGTGTGGTCTACGTGGTGCTGAACGACGGCTACCTCGGGATGGTCAACCACGGCGAGTCCTGGGAAAGCGGTGCCGATCTGGACGATCCGTTCTACCACCTGGGCTCAGTGGATCTGGGGGAGTTCGCCCGCTCCCTCGGCGCGCGAGCTGTGCGCATCGACTCCCCGGGGCAGCTCCTGAAGGAACTCCCGCTCGCCTTGGAGCAGGCCGCCAGGCAGGGCGTACCCTACGTCCTGACAGCGGCCGTGGACCACCTGGAACCGCCGCCCTACGGTGAGCGTTTCGCGACCGTGGGGAGCGATCGTTGAAGGCCGGGCACTCGTCCTCGCGCCGGGAAGCGGTACGGCTCATCGGCGGTTCCTTCGCGCTACCGCCCGCCGCTCCCCCTCGAACGGTCCGAACGCTCGACGGGGCTTCGGCCGCTGGGCATCAGCAGGCGGATCTGTTCACGGGTGAGGCGGGGCGCCGTGTCCTCGGTCCCGGGCAGAGCATCGAGGACCTCGTGGTGGACGCCGGCCGCCGTGTTCTGGACGGCGCCGGGCTCGACGCGGGCAGGGTGGACCGGCTGTACGGATACGTCTCGCTCGGGGAGTTCCTGTTCCCCAACGGGCTGTTCGTCGTCCACCGGAACCTCGGCCTGTCGTCGCGGTGCCTGACCGTGCCGGTCAACGGCGAGTTCGCCAACCTGCTGCTGGGCATCATGCATGCGTGGGAGGGCGTCACCATCGGCCGCAGCGAGCACGCGCTGGTGGCCGTCGGCAGTCGCATGAGTCATTCCGTCGACCCCGGCCATCCCCTCGCCGACTACATCAGCGACGCCGCGACGGCGTTCCTCGTGGGCAGGTCGACCACGGGGCTGGAGATCGTGGACACGGGGACCGAGGTGCTGAGCGACGAGTTCGGCGCCATGACCATGGCATGGGACCCGGCGGCCGGGCGTCCCGCGTTCAGGATCTCCGACGACTCCGGCCGTCGCGCGTACCTGACTACGGGCATGGACGGGCCGGTACGACTGGTACGCGACCTGCTGCGACGCCACAGCGTCCGGCCTCGGGACGTCACGCTGATCACGCACCAGTCGTCGCGTCTGCTGCTCGACCACTGGGCGGCGCGAATCCGGCCCTACCGACATATCGATACGTTCACCGAGTACGGCAACATGGCGCACGCGTCTGTCGGGGTCACACTGGCCAAACACTGGGAGGACCTGGACACCCAGTACGTCGCGCTGGTAGGGCTCGGCCTGGGGGCCCAGAACATCGCGGTGCTGCTGCGCGCTTCCTGAACGCGGATGACGGCCGACAGTCCCGCGGTGCACCCCGCGGGACCAAGCGTACGCGGCGGGACGGGGCACGGGTCCGGCGCCTATGGGCAGGAGCCGCGGCTGGTGGTCAGGTCCACCGCCTGCGATCCGTCCGACAAGGTCAGGAGGTGTGTCACCCTCCGAGAGGAGGCGGCGTCGGCGACTCCGAGTAGGGGGACATGGCTGTCCCTCGTTCCGCCCAGTGAACGTCCGTGGCCTCGACCTTGATCCGAACCGCCAGATGAATGTTCGGCGGCTTGATCCAGTCCGTAGTGCAGGTTACTGCGCCTGGCAGGAGCTTTCCCGAACGCGGAACAGTCACGGTCCCGATGCCGGTAAGGCAAGGCTTGTGATCGAACTCCACCTTGTAGAGGATGCGCACCGCATCGGTGCGCATGACCGCAGGCCGTTCTCCGTAGTTGAGCAAGAGAGAAGTACCTCGCACCCAGTTTCCTGATCGCTCGACACAAGACTGAACGGCAGTCTTCGGGCCGAGTTGGACAGGAGTCCCGCACAGTATTTCATTGGCAACAGCCTGGGCCGGGCTTGCCGTGAAACAGAGGCCGGTCAGGACCGAGCCGATTACGACGCCTGCTTTTACCTTTGCCTTCACTCTGAATTTCCCTTGAGTAGACCGAGTTCAATGACTACGAGCAAGGGCTGCTCCCTCGCCGAAGCCGGGACAATCCTGCCGACCTCAGCCCAGTGTCAACAGAGCTGTGCCTACTCAGGATTGGGGCCGGAGTACGTCGCCTCAGCCGCCCCGCTGTACGCAACTGCGTGTGCTCCGGGCTGGTTGGCAACGAGCTCGTGCACGGTAAGCGCTGGGAGGTCGCAGGGTTCGGTGGAGTCTCGATGCTCACGCCTGCCAGGCCGGGGTCCGGTCTGCGGTCTGCTGCTGGGACAGTAGGCCGGCGATGGCCTGGACGGTGTCGTCCATGTGCTCTCGGCGACCGAGGTGGCGGGCCAGTGCCCGCCAGTTCTTCAGGTGGGCGATGCCGTGTTCGACCCGGATGCGGCGTGAGGAGTGGGCCTTGCGCTGGCGTTCGTGCAATTCCTCGTACCAGTCCGGGGCCTTCTTCTTGAACTTGCGGTGCGGTGGCGCCACGACGCGTCCGCCGGTCTGTGCTCCGTGTCCTTGGTAGCCGGCGTCGGCAAGGATCTCGACGGCAGGACCGTCGGCCAGGAGCTTGACCAGCCCCAACTCCCGGGCGTGGGTGATGTCCGTCCAGTTGCCTGATCTGGTCGGTCTGCAGAACAGCCGCCGCCCGTCCCCGTCGGTGAGGACCATGGCCTTCACGGCGTTCTGCTTGTTCTTGCCGGAGATGAACCTGTCCCGGTCCTTCCGGCCGACGGCCGGGCGGCGCACCCGGACCTCGGTCCCGTCGACGATGGCGGCATTCCCGGCCTGGCCGAGATGGTCGACGACCTCGGCCAGGGTCCGCAGCCGCACGCCAGGGCTGATGGTGCATCCTCGCTCCGCGAGCAGGGGCCGTACCTAGCCCGGCACGGGTGACGGTCGGGCCGTCCACGCCGAACCAGCAGGCCAGCACGTCATGAGTGACTCCGTGGCGGAGGTGCACGAGCGTGGCCAGGAGCCGTCGACGAAAACCATGCGGTGCTTCGCGCCGGCGCCCACGGCCCGCTTCCGCGGCCGGGCGGCAAGCCGCGCCTGGTGACGTCCCCCCCACAACGGGTCGATCTCCTCGACGAGTTCAGCAACCACTCCCACGGTCAGGCCTGTGATCCGCCGACTACTGATGATCACCCCACGCGTTGAGTTCCCCACCACTGACCATGATCAACCATTCAGGCTCAACGCCTCACCGCCTGCCGTGCACGAGCTCGTTAGGCCAGGTTGTGCCCGGTGGGATGGTGAGGGTCGGGTCGAGGGCGTGCTTGAGGCGGGCAGTGGTGCGCCAGAACGGGTCGGCCCAGGTGGGGAGTCGCTCCAAGGTCTGCACGCCTACCCGGTAGGGGTGGAAGCCGTCGGCCCAGAGGACGCGCTGGAGTTCGTCCAGGCAGGCGTGGGCGGCTTCGACACGGTCCGGCTCGCTCCGGTCGAAGGAGACGTCGACTGTGGCTTGGACGGTCTGCTCGTTCATGGCGTTGAGGGAAATCCCCGGGCTGAACCCGAAGGCCGTGCCGACTGTTCGGACATGATCGACCAGCCGACGCGTGGAGGCTCCGTCGAAGGAGGCGGTGGGCAGGCAGAGCAGTGTTCCGGCGCTGCTCCGATCGAAGGCTTCGACCGTGAAGGCGGAGCCGAACGGGGAGCTGAGGGCGGTCAGCGGCCAGTCGGTGGGCTCGCCGCCCAGAAGGTCGGCGAGAGTCCTCAGGACAGGGTGGTTGACCTCCGCGTCGACAAGGGCAGAGCGTCCGAG
Source organism: Streptomyces sp. NPDC005805 (assembly GCF_040630445.1). Taxonomy (NCBI): domain Bacteria; kingdom Bacillati; phylum Actinomycetota; class Actinomycetes; order Kitasatosporales; family Streptomycetaceae; genus Streptomyces; species Streptomyces sp. NPDC005805. Next base: position 41,087 of record NZ_JBEXXN010000053.1, on the reverse strand, counting down.
CCCGAGAAGCGCGGTGCGCAGGTCGCTCCAGGTGGCTGCCACGGCCCGGTCGCTCCCGGAAACGCCGCCGAGGGCGATCCAGGCGCCGTCGCCCAACGCCGGGTCACCGCGGAACCGGGCACCGTCGAAGGTGTGCGTGACCGTGCGGAGCACCTCGCCGCGATGCAGTTCGGCGAGTCGGTCGGTCAAGGGTTGCAGGTCGGCGTCGTCGCTCACGGTGAAGGAAGCCCTGCGGCAATGGGTCCGTCAGGCCGAGGACGACCGGGGCGAGCGATCTGACCTGCTCACCACGGCCGAGAAGAGCGAACTCGCCCAGCTCCGCCGGGAGAACGCTGAGTTGAGGCGGGCGAACGAGATCCTGAAAGCCGCCTGGGTGTTTTTCGCGAAGGAGCTCGATCAGCCCGCATGAGGCCGACGCGGTGATCGACCGCCTTCGCGGCGACGTCGGGGTCGAGCCGGTCTTCCGGGAGCTGGGCATCTCGGTCTCGGCATGCAACGTCCGCCGCAGGCGGCCGAAGTCCGCCCGGCGCTTGCGCGACGAGCAGTTCCTGACGAAGATCCGCGCCGTTTACATCGCCTCCGGTGGGACCTGTGGCACCCTCAGGATCCACCGCCGACTGCGGCGCGAGGGGGTCGCCGCCGCCCGCTGCACCATCGAGCGGCTTATGCGCGAGGACGGCCTGTAGGGCGTCATCCGAGGCCTGCGCCGTCGGGCCACCATCCCGGAGCCGACCGCCCCGCGCCCGCCGGGCCTGGTCAACCGGCTCTTCACTGCAACACGGCCGAACCAGCTCTGGGTGGCGGACCTGACCTGTGTCCGGACCTGGCCCGGCTGGGTCTACGTTGCGTTCGTCCTCGACGTGTACTCGCGGATGATCGTGGGATGGCAGCTCGCGACCCACATGCGCACCGATCTCCCGCTGAACGCCCTGGAGATGCCCGTGTGGCGCCAGGGCATCAAGAAGAGATCGGGCCTGATCCATCGCAGTGATCGCGGCAGCCGATACGTGTCGATCCGCTACAGCGAGCGGCCGATGGACGGCGCGGCCGCCGCGGTGGGCTCCGTCGCGGACTCGTACGACAACGCGATGGTCGAGGCACTCAACGGCACCTCCAAGGCCGAGCTGATCGAGCACCAAGACCCCCTGGCGCGACGCTGAACAGGTCGAACGCGCCGTCGTGCAGTGGGTCGGCCGGCCCGCTATGCACACCGGCATGCACACGGTCCTGTACGACCCCGAGGGGCTCATCGAGGCGGAGCTCCCGCTCGACCGTGGTCGCAGAGGCGAGCGGAGCGGCCAGGTAGACGGCCATATCGGCGATTTCCTCCGGCTCGATCAGACGCTGGATCAGCGACGCGGCCGGTGGCGGAGCATGAACTCCCGCTGCACCCCGTCCCAACGGCAGGTCGTCGCCCACCAGCTCGCGCACGAAGTCCTCCACCCCGCGGGTGTGCGCCGGGTCGGCGATCAGGGAGTTCCCCGTGGCGCCCGTACCCGCGGCGTCCTTGGCGAACCCCCGGGTCACGGCGAGCAGGGCGGTCTTGGACATCCCGTAGTGGATCATCTCGGCCGGAATGGCCACGGCCGGGTCGCTGGCCACATTGAGCACCCGGCCGAACCCCCGGCTCTTCATGCCCGGCAGATACGCGCGGATCATCCGCACGGCCGTCAGGAGCGGACGGCCGGGGCGCGCCGACGCCCGGTGTCATTCGCAGCCGGTGCCGTCTCCGTCCCGGTCGAGATGGCGGCCGTAGCCCGGGTCGCCCGCGCGGACGGGGGCGGCGCCGGCGGCACGGGCCGCGTCGCAGTTCTTGTAGTACACGGAACCCCCGCCCCCGCCGCTCGAACCGGAGCCTCCGCCCGAACCGGAGCCGCCACCGGACCCCGAGTCCGACCCCGAGGCGGGCCGGACCGTCCGTGTCGTGGTGACCGTGACGGTGGGGCCGGGCTCGGTGACGGTCTCCGCGGGCTCCGGGCTCGCCGTCCGGGTGACCGTCGCGGTGGTGGTGGGGGCGGCCGTCACCGTGGTGGTGGCCGTCGGGGCCGCGGTCGCCCCGGCCGGCCTGGCGTCGCTGCCCGTGTCCGCCGAGCCCCCGGCGACCCCGCAGCCGAAGGAGAGCAGGGCGACCAGCAGACCGCCCGCGTAGACCCGCTTGTACGTCCACGGCGGGCGGTGCGCGGGGGGCGGTCCGGGCGGCCCCGGCGGTATCGGTCCGGTGCCACCGGGATGCGCGTACGGATTGCTCATGGTCCCCCCTCGGGTCCGCGGCTGGGAGCGACACCGTAACGCCTGTGAACGGAATGTGTACGTCCGTTGCAGAAAAAGCGAACATCCGCCGGATGCGGCTCCCGCCCGACTCCCGCCGTTCCCCGGTGGCGTGGCGCGTTGCGGGCCCTGGGCGGGGCGGCTTGAATACGCAGAACCTCGCCAAGCGCCCGGTGATCGGAGGCTGTCGTGCTGGCTCACGCGCTGGAACGCGGTGTCCTCGTGATCACGCTCACCACCGATGTCGACATCAGTGAACGCTCCGGTGTCTGCGCCGGTATCGCCCGGCTCGTCGGCGCGTACGCCCCGCTCCCGGTGGTCGTCGACCTGGCCATGCCGGTCGTCGGCCCGGCCGCGGTGAGCGCGGTGGTCCGGGCCCACCGTGAGTGCGTCCGCCTGGGGGTGCCGATGTGTGCGGCGACCGCCGGCGCGGCCGCCCGGCGGCTGCTGCGCGCCAACGTCGACACCAGCGACGTCCCGCTCGGCGTCTACGCCCGCGCCGGGGACGCGGTCACCGCCATGGCCGCCGCGGCGATCGGCTCCGGTTCCGCCTGACCCCGCCGCCTCTTCCCCGTCAGGGTGACCCCGGGTCGCGCCCCTCGCGGCCCCACCGGTGGGAATTCCCCGAACGGCCTATGTCGTGACACGGATCGGACGGGGCGTACCGATACATTTCCGGCGTATGCCTTACGGCGGACGCCGCGAAAGCGGGACGTCCGGTCCGGTCACGCGCCGACGGCGCCCATTTGTGCGGGGAGTTCACAGTGTCCACGGGTTCCTCTCCTCGACTCGGCTCGGCCGAGGACGAGGACGCGTACGAGAACGAACTGCCCGTCCGGGCGAAGGAACCCGGAAATGTGGTGATCCGGTGGCTGACCACCACCGACCACAAGACCATCGGCACCCTGTACATGACGACCGCCTTCGGCTTCTTCCTGGTGGGCGGCCTGATGGCGCTTGTCATGCGGGCCGAACTCGGCCGTCCTGGCATGCAGATCGTGTCGAACGAGCAGTTCAACCAGGCGTTCACGATGCACGGCACGGTGATGCTGCTGATGTTCGCGACGCCGTTGTTCGCGGGTTTCGCGAACTGGATCATGCCGTTGCAGATCGGTGCGCCGGATGTGGCGTTCCCGCGGCTGAACATGTTCGCGTACTGGCTGTACCTCTTCGGTTCGCTGATCGCGGTGGCCGGTTTCCTCACCCCGCAGGGTGCGGCGGACTTCGGCTGGTTCGCCTATTCCCCGCTCACCGACTCGGTCCATTCGCCCTATTACGGCGCGGACATGTGGATCATGGGTCTGGCGTTTTCCGGTTTCGGCACGATCCTGGGCTCGGTCAACTTCATCACCACGATCATCTGCATGCGCGCGCCGGGTATGACGATGTTCCGGATGCCGATGTTCACCTGGACCGTGCTGCTGACCGGTGTCCTGGTCCTGCTGGCCTTCCCGGTGCTGGCCGCGGCCCTGTTCGCCCTCGAAGTGGACCGGAAGTTCGGCGCGCATGTCTTCGACGCGGCCAATGGCGGGGCGCTGCTGTGGCAGCACCTGTTCTGGTTCTTCGGGCATCCCGAGGTGTACATCATCGCGCTGCCGTTCTTCGGCATCGTCTCCGAGGTCATCCCGGTCTTCTCCCGCAAGCCCCTCTTCGGCTACATCGGCCTGATCGGTGCGACCATCGCCATCGCGGGACTGTCGGTGACGGTGTGGGCGCACCATATGTTCGTCACCGGCGGTGTGTTGTTGCCGTTCTTCTCCTTCATGACCTTCCTGATCGCGGTGCCGACCGGTGTGAAGTTCTTCAACTGGATCGGCACGATGTGGAAGGGCTCGCTCTCCTTCGAGACGCCGATGCTCTGGACGATCGGCTTCCTGGTGACCTTCCTCTTCGGCGGTCTCACCGGAATCCTGCTCGCCTCCCCGCCGCTGGACTTCCATGTCTCGGACTCGTACTTCGTGGTGGCCCACTTCCACTACGTGGTCTTCGGCACGGTCGTCTTCGCGATGTTCGCCGGATTCCACTTCTGGTGGCCCAAGTTCACCGGCAAGATGCTCGACGAACGCCTGGGCAAGATCACCTTCTGGACGCTCTTCATCGGCTTCCACGGCACCTTCCTCGTCCAGCACTGGCTGGGCGCCGAGGGCATGCCCCGCCGGTACGCGGACTACCTGGCGGCCGACGGCTTCACCGCGCTGAACACCATCTCCACGATCAGCTCGTTCCTGCTCGGGCTCTCGATGCTCCCGTTCCTGTACAACGTCTGGAAGACCGAGAAGTACGGCAAGAAGGTCGGCGTCGACGACCCCTGGGGCTACGGCCGCTCCCTGGAGTGGGCCACCTCCTGCCCGCCGCCCCGGCACAACTTCGTCACCCTGCCCCGTATCCGCAGCGAGTCCCCGGCGTTCGACCTGCACCACCCGGAGGTCGCGACCCTGGACCACGCGAGCGACGCCGGGCGGCGCGATGTCGTCGAACCGGGCAAGGGGGTCGCAACCCCGCTCGGCGACGGCGACAGCAAGTAGGGGAGCGCGGCCATGAACCGATCCGCCCCGCACGCGGTCCGCGAGGAGGCCGCGTCCGGCATCGCCTGGCTGGAGGGCTTTCTGCTGGCCCAGGGCCGCGTCCTGGAGGCCCGCCGGGAGGCCGACGCCTTCGCGGACCGCATGCCCTGGCTGACCACCGCCCAGCGCGAGGACGTCGTCCGCCTCTACGTCCAGGACCGCGTCGCCCTCACCCGCCGCGTCCTGGAGTCCCTGGTCTCCCGCGCGGGCGAACTCCGCGCGGAGTACACCGCCCGCTACGAGAGCCTCCGCCGCCGCCTGCTGTGCGCGGCGGTGGCCGCCCTCCTCACCTCGGGGGCCCTGTGCGCCTGCGCGGTGCTGGTGAGCCTCGACGGCTGACGTCCCGCCCGTGCGGGCGACGGGCGTGGCCCGGAACGGCGCGCCCCGTCAGCCCTCCTCGCGCCCGGTCAGCCCCCCTCGCTCACCGCGAGGGCGTGGCGGACCGCCGCGAGGGCCTCCTCGTTGGACGCGCCGAGGCGGCGGACCGCCGCCGCGTAGGCGTCCGCCTGCTCGGCCAGTCTCGCCCCCGCGTCGAACGCGGACGCCGGGGCGACGACCTCCGTGCCCGAACCGCGCCGGCTGCGGACCAGGCCCGCCGACTCCAGCTCCCGATAGGCCCGCACCACCGTGTTGTTGGCCAGCCCGAGGTCGGCGGCGAGCTGGCGCACGGACGGCAGCCGGTCGCCCCGGACCAGCCGGCCGACCGCGATCAACTCGGCGATCTGCGCCCTGATCTGCTCGTACGGGGGGATGTGCGCGGTGTGGTCGACCCGGATGCCGACGCCGTGGGCGGTCACGCTCGCTCCTTGTGGTAGACCTGCGGCAGCAGGAGGACGGCCAGGCAGTGCCCGGCGGTGAGCGCGGCGACCAGGGCCGTGGAGCCCAGCCCCCACAGCGCCGCCGCCTTCGCTGCCCCCGCGCACGGCAGCATCAGTACCACGGTGGCGACCGTGACGCAGACCGCGAAGAGCGGCGCGCTCACCAGGACGCCCCAGGCGCCCACGGCGGCCCGCGCGCTGACCCGCCGCTGCGCGTCGTCGCCCGGCCGCAGCACGATGCTCCGCAGGAGCAGCAGGCAGACCAGGGTGCCGAGGGCCAGACCGCCCAGGACCGGCCAGGCGTAGTGCGGGCCGGGCCACGGCGCGAGGGTGCGGGTGCCCGTCGCGCAGGAGACGGTGAGCGCCCGGCCGCCCGCGTCCGCCGTCGCGGTGGCGGCGACGAGCACCCCGACCAGCACCAGGGCCTGCGCGGCCAGCGAGGTGGTCAGACCGCGCGGCACCGCGTCCCGGACGCGGCGCGGCGCGAGTCCGGCCATCCGTACCGGAGCCGGCCGCGGCCGCGCGACGAGATGCGCCGCGAGGACGCCCGCCATGACGCACAGCCCGAACACCGGGAACCCGTAGAGCAGATCGACGTCGGCGTCCGGGCTGAACGGGACGAGCCAGTTGACGGCCAGTCCGGTGAGCGCGCCCGCCCAGCGGAGCGGTGTCTCGGCGCGCTCCCGTCCGCGGGCCTCGTGTCGTGCCGTCGCCACCATCCCGTACCCCCGTCTCCCCGCACAGCTGTATCACCTTCCTGATACAGATAACCGGGGCCGGGATGGGTGTGTCAAGGGGTTGATACACCCTGACCGGCAGGCCGGGTCGGCGGGTTGGGGTGTCGGGGGCGGTGCGGATGTACGAAAACCATGCATTAGGTTAGGCTTACCTAAGTCATGGGGGGAGTGGCTCATGCCCGACCGCACATCCGGTGCCCGATCCGAACTCGCGGGCCGTACCGCCCTGGTCACCGGCGCCGCCCGGGGGATCGGCGCGGCCGTCGTCCGCGCCCTCGCCGCCGAGGGCGCCCACGTCGTCGCGACCGACCGCACCACGGACGGCATCGAGCCCGCGACCGAAGCGGCGCGCGCCGCCGGGGGAGCGGTGAGCGCGCGGGCGGTGGACGTCACCGACCGCGCAGCCGTCGAAGAGGCCGTCGCCGCCGCCGAACGGGACCACGGACCGCTGGACATCCTCGTCAACGTCGCCGGCATCCTCCGCCCCGGACCGGCGGCCCAACTCACCGACGAGGACTGGGCCGCCACCTTCGCCGTGAACACCACCGGCGTCCTCCACACCTGCCGCGCCGCCGCCGCCCGGATGAGCGCCCGGGGCAGCGGCAGCATCGTCACCGTCGGCTCCAACGCCGCCGGCATCCCGCGCACCGGCATGGCCGCCTACGCCGCCTCCAAGGCCGCCGCCGCCATGTACACCAAGTGCCTCGGCCTCGAACTCGCCCGCAGCGGCGTGCGATGCAACATCGTCGCGCCCGGGTCCACCGACACCGCCATGCAGCGCGCCCTGTGGACCGACGAGGAGGCGCCCCGCCGCGTCATCGACGGCGACCCCGCCACCTACCGCACCGGCATCCCGCTCGGCCGGATCGCCGCGCCCGAGGACATCGCCGAGGCGGTCCTCTTCCTCGTCTCCGACCGCGCGCGCCACATCACCATGCAGGAGCTCTACGTCGACGGCGGCGCCACCCTCCGGTGACACCGCCGCACGCCACCCTCACCCGCACGCCACCCCCACCCCCGCCGTGCCCCGGTACGGCACGCGGGAGAAACGGAGTCCCCGTGTCGACGGCACCCGAAGTCGCCACGCACCACACCCCCGCCGCCGGACGGCCGCCCGAGGCCACCGGGGCGGCGACCGCCCTCGCCGTCCCGGACACGCCCGCCCCGGCCCGCCCCGCCGCCCCCGACCAGGACCACCCCGCCGTGGGCGCGGCCACCGCCCTCCTGGACGGCTACCGCACCGGCGCCCGCTTCCTGGGCACCCCCACCCGCACCCTCCTCGGCCACGGCGTCCTGTGCGAAGTCCCGCACGACGAGCGGCCGTTGCCCGACCGGGTCGCCGCCGCCCTCGGCGCCGCCCGGGCCGGCGGACACCCCGCCCCGGTCGTCGTCGGCGCGGTGCCCTTCGACCGGAGCGCCCCGGCCGCCCTCGCCGTCCCCGCCACCCTGCGCACCGCGCCCCCGCTCGCCGCCGACCCCCTCGTCGGACTCCCCGCCGCCGCCCCGGCCCCGGCCGCCTGGCGCATCCGGCAGGTCCCCGCACCCGAGGAGTACGGCGCCCGGGTCGGCGCGGCCGTCGCTCGGATGTGGCGCGGCGAACTGAGCAAGGTCGTCCTCGCCCGCACCCTCGAACTCGACGGCGACGCACCCCTCGACGTCCCCGCCATGCTCCAGCGCCTGGCCCGCCGCGACCCGTCCGGCTACACCTTCGCCCTGCCCACCGGACCCGGCCGCACCCTGATCGGCGCCGGCCCCGAACTCCTCGTCTCCCGGCACGGCCGCCGCGTCGTCGCCAACCCCCTCGCCGGCTCCACGCCCCGCAGCGACGACCTCGCCGAGGACGTGCGCCGCGCCGCCGCCCTGCTGGAGTCCGCCAAGGACCGGCACGAGCACGCGGTCGTCGTCGACGCCGTCCACCAGGCCCTCGCCCCCCACTGCACCGGGATGTCCGTCCCCGCCGTGCCCACCCTGGTGCGCACCGCGACCATGTGGCACCTGTCCACCACCGTCACCGGCACCCTCGCCGCCCCGGACGCCTCGGCCCTCGACCTGGCCCTCGCCCTCCACCCGACGCCCGCGGTCTGCGGCACCCCCACCGCCACCGCCCGCCGGGTCATCGCCGAGAGCGAGCCCTTCGACCGGGGCTTCTTCACCGGTATGGTCGGCTGGGGCGACGCCCATGGCGACGGCGAATGGGTCGTCACCATCCGCTGCGCCGAGGCCGAACGCACCTCCCTGCGGCTGTACGCGGGAGCCGGTGTCGTCTCCGCCTCCGGTCCGGAGGCCGAGACCGCCGAGACCGCCGCCACCTTCCGTACCTTCCTGAGCGCCGTGGGAGCCGAGCTGTGACCACCGACCCGAGACCCGCACCGGCCCCGGCCGGGGCCGACGCCCCGCTGTGGCCCGAGGAGTTCGCCGAGCGCTACCGCGCCGCCGGCTGGTGGCGCGGCGAGACCTTCGGCGGGATGCTCCGCGAACGCGCCAAGGCCCACCCGGAACGCGTCGCGGTCGTCGACCCGGCGACGGAGAGGCGCTGGACGTACGCCGAACTCGACCTGCGCGCCGACCGGTTGGCCGCCGGCCTGCTCGCCCGGGGCGTCACCGCGGGCGACCGGGTGGTCGTCCAACTCCCCAACACGGCCGAGTTCTTCGAAGTGATCTTCGCCCTGTTCCGGATCGGCGCCCTCCCGGTGTTCGCCCTCCCGGCCCACCGCGAGTCCGAGATCGGCTACTTCTGCCGCTTCACCGAGGCCGTCGCCTATATCGTCGCTGCCGAGCACGAGGGCTACGACTACCGCCCCCTGGCCACCGCCGTCCGCGCCGAGGCGCCCGCGCTGCGGCACGTCCTGGTCACCGGCGGCGACCCCGGCGGGCACGAGGCCCTCGCCGAGGTGCCCACCGACCCCGCCGCCCTGGACCGGGTCCCCGGCCCCGCCCCCGGCGACCTCGCCTTCCTCCAGCTGTCCGGGGGCAGCACCGGCGTCCCCAAGCTGATCCCGCGCACCCACGACGACTACCTGTACTCGGTCCGCGGCTCCAACGAGCTCTGCGGCGTCGACGAGAACAGCGTCTACCTGTGCGTGCTGCCCGCCGCCCACAACTTCCCGCTCTCCTCCCCGGGCACCCTCGGCGCCCTGTACGCCGGCGGCACCGTCGTCCTCTGCCCCCGGCCCGCCCCGGAGACCGCCTTCCCCCTCATCGAACGGGAGGGCGTCACCATCACCGGGCTGGTGCCGCCGCTCGCCCTGGTGTGGACCGAGGCCGCCGCGTCGACCGCGCACGACCTCGGCAGCCTCCAGGTGCTGCTGGTGGGCGGCGCCAAGTTCAGCGAGCAGGCCGCCCGCCGGGTCCGGCCCGCGCTCGGCTGCACCCTCCAGCAGGTCTTCGGCATGGCGGAGGGGCTGGTCAACTACACGCGTCTGGACGACCCCGAGGAGACCATCGTCACCACCCAGGGCCGCCCGATCTCGCCGGACGACGAGATCCGTGTCGTCGACGACGAGGACAACGACCTGCCCGTGGGGGAGACCGGCCATCTGCTCACCCGCGGCCCCTACACGATCCGCGGCTACTGGCGGGCCCCCGACCACAACGCGCGGTCCTTCACCGAGGACGGCTTCTACCGCACCGGCGACGTCGTCCGGCTGACCCCGACCGGGCACCTGGTCGTCGAGGGCCGGGCCAAGGACCAGATCAACCGCGGCGGGGAGAAGATCGCCGCCGAGGAGGTCGAGAACCACCTCCTGGCCCACCCCTCGGTGCACGACGCCAACGTGGTCGGCGAACCCGACCCCTACCTCGGCGAACGGACCTGCGCCTATGTGATCCTGCGCGACGGCGCCGAGCCGCTGAAGGGCTCGGCGGTGCGCCGCTTCGTCCGCGAGCGGGGGCTCGCCGCGTACAAGGTGCCGGACCGGGTCGTGTTCGTGGACGCCTTCCCGCAGACCGGTGTCGGCAAGGTCTCCAAGAAGGACCTCCGGGCCGCCGACGGCCCGCCCGCGCCCTGATCACCGCGCCGCGCCCCCGGCAGCAGTACCGGGGGCGCGGCGCGCGCGTGGGGGAGACAAGGGCCGCGCCGTGGGTGAGACTTTCCGGAGGGGGGCCACTGACCGCACCCGCCCGGTGAGGGGGTTCTCCCGTGCTCGATGTGCCGGCCTGGCTGTGGATCGCGTTCGCCGTGACCGTCGTGGTGTCACTCGCCGTCGACCTCCTCGCGCACCGCGACACCCATGTCATCGGGTTCAAGGAGGCCGCCGCCTGGAGCGGCGTGTGGATCGGCCTGGCCATCGTCTTCGGCGGGGTCGTCTTCCTGGTCCTCGGCCCCACACCCGGGGTCGAGTACACGACGGCGTGGCTCCTGGAGAAGAGCCTGTCCGTCGACAACCTCTTCGTCTTCGCGCTGATCTTCGCCTACTTCAAGGTGCCCCGGGAGTACCAGCACCGGGTCCTGTTCTTCGGCGTCATCGGCGCGCTGGTCTTCCGCGGCATCTTCCTCGCCGCGGGCGTCGCCGTGGTCAGCCGCTTCACCGCGGTCCTCTTCGTCTTCGCGGCGATCCTCTTCTACAGCACCTACAAGATCCTCACCGGCCAGGACGAGAGCTTCGACCCCGGGCAGAGCTTCGCGGTCCGCATGCTGCGCCGGATCGTGCCCGTGCGGGACGAGTACGCGGGGCCGCACTTCTTCGTGAAGGAGGACGGCCGGCGGGTGGCCACGCCCCTCCTCGCGGTGGTGGCGGCGATCGAGGCGGCCGACCTGGTGTTCGCGGTGGACAGCGTCCCCGCCGTCCTGGCGGTCAGCGACGACACGTTCATCGTCTACACCAGCAACGCCTTCGCCATCCTGGGCCTGCGCGCCCTGTACTTCCTCCTGGCCGGACTGCTCGACCGCTTCCACTACCTCAGCAAGGGCCTCGCGCTCATCCTGTCCTTCATCGGCGTGAAGCTGATCCTGCAGGCGCTGCACAAGATGGTCAGCCCGGACATCCCGGAGATCCCCTCACCGGTGAGCCTGGCGGTCATCGCGGTGGTGCTCGCCGTCTCCGTCTTCCTGAGCATCCGCAGGCCCCCGGAGGGGGCGAAGGAGACGGAGCGGGCCGCCGAGGACTAAGCACAGCCATTTTTGTCCCATTATTTGGCAAACTCACCTATTCTGGTGAACATGCGCAAGGACGAGGACACGGACGAGGACACGAAGGCACCGCAGGCCGGACTGCGCTGCCCCGCCTGCCATCAGCCCGTGGAGACCGAGGTCACCCGGCACAAGACGATGGGGATGTTCGTCCCCGTGTACAAGCCGGGCCCCTGCCACAACCCCGACTGCCGCAAGCACGCCGCCGAGGACGACGAGATCTGGGCCGGCCACGCCTAGGCCACGCCCGGCCGCACCCGGGCGCTGCCCCTGAGGCGGGCCGCCCGGCCGCGCGTAGGGCCCGTCCCGCAGGCGCGCCGCGCCCGGCCGCCTCTCAGGGCCGGCCGGTCAGATAGCCGCCCATCGCGGTGAAGTACTCCGTCGCGGGCAGCTCCCGCCCGTCCTCGGTCCGTACCCGGGTGACGGCCAGTCCGCGGTTGCGGCCGCTCCGGGCGTCGGCCCCGGCGACGATCACCACCCCGTCCCCCTCGCGGTAGAAGACGCGGCCCGGGGTGCCGCCGTAGCGGCCCTTCGAGACCACGGCGGCGAGGATCTCCAGCCGCCTGCCCCGGTGGAAGGTGAAGGCGCTCGGATACGGGTCGGACTGGGCCCGGACCAGGCGTTCGAGGTCCTCGGCCGGCCAGGACCAGTCCATGCGGATGTCCTCCTCCGAGCGCTTGTGGAAGAAGGTCGCCCGGGAGCGGTCCTGCGGGGTGAACTCCGTCTCGCCGGCGGCGATCCGGGCGAGGGCCCCGGTGGTGACCGGGGCGATCAGGTCCACGGTCCGGTGGAAGAGGTCGGTGGCGGTGTCCGCGGGCCCGACCTCGACCGCCTCCTGCCGGACGATGTCACCGGCGTCCAGCTCGTCGTTCATCATGTGCGCGGTGACGCCCACCTCCGACTCCCCGTTGATGAGGGCCCAGATCAGGGGGGAGAAGCCGGCGTACGCGGGCAGCAGCGAGTCATGGATGTTCAGGGTGCCGTGGCGCGGGAGGCGGAAGATCCGCGGCGGGATCCAGGTGCGCCAGTTGTTGGCCACGATGATGTCCGGGTCCGCCTCCTTGAGGCGCTCGAACAGCTCGTCGTCGTCCGGCCGGTTGCGGATCACCACGGGGACGCCGTGCGCCTCGGCGAGGTCGGCGACCGAGTCGCTCCAGATCTTCTCGTAGGCGTGCTCGCTTCCGGGGTGCGTCACCACCAGTGCCACGTCGTGTTCGGAGTCCAGGAGGGCTTGCAGGGTGCGGTGCCCCCAGGTCTGGTAGCCGAACATGACGACCCGCATCGGGTTCCTCCTCGGGGCAGACGGCAGACCGACGGAAAGTAAAGCAAGGCTTACCTAAGGTGGCAACAGGGCTTGTTTCAGCCATTGTTGACGGTTCATCAAGAAAAGAAAGCGCCTTCCCCGCCCTGTCGACACCGGCGTGCGATTAGCTTAGGCTCACCTAAGTTTTGCCCCGGGCTGCCCTCGGGGGCCCGCCCCCCTCGTCCGTCCCCCCACCCCCGGCCGGCGGCTTCCCGTATGAACCGCATGAATTGGGAGTGACATGTCTCAGGTTCTTCCTGGCGACGCACCACTGGTCCACGACCTCATCGGCATCGGCTTCGGCCCCTCCAACGTGGCCATGGCGATCGCGCTCAGCGAGCACAACGCCCACGTCGGCAGGCAGGAGCAGGTCACCGCCCACTTCTTCGAGCAGCAGGCCGGCTTCGGCTGGCACCGCGGCATGCTGATCGACGACGCGACCATGCAGGTGTCCTTCCTCAAGGACCTGGTCACGCTCCGGAACCCGGCCAGCGAGTTCAGCTTCCTGTGCTACCTGAAGAGCAGGAACCGGCTGATCGACTTCATCAACCACAAGAGCCTCTTCCCCCTGCGGGTCGAGTTCCACGACTACTTCGAGTGGGCCGCGGCCCAGGTCGGCGACCTGGTCTCCTACGGCCACGAGGTCGTCTCCGTCACCCCCGTCGACCACGACGGCACCGTGGAGTACCTGGACGTGACCGTCCGCTCGGCGGCGGGGCTGTCCGTCCACCGGGCCCGCAACCTCGTCATCGGCACCGGGCTGCGCCCCCTGATGCCGGAGGGCGTCCCGCGCGGCGAACGCGTCTGGCACAACTCGGACCTGCTGCGCAAGGTCGACGCCCTCAAGGACGCCTCGCCCTCCCGGTTCGTCGTCGTGGGCGCCGGGCAGAGCGCCGCCGAGAACGTCGCCTATCTGCACCGCCGCTTTCCCGGGGCCGAGGTCTGCGCCGTCTTCTCCCGCTACGGCTACAGCCCCGCCGACGACAGCAGCTTCGCCAACCGGATCTTCGATCCCGGCGCGGTCGACGACTACTTCGCCGCCCCGGAGAACGTCAAGAGCCGGCTGATGGCCTATCACGGCAACACCAACTACTCCGTGGTGGACATCGATCTGATCGACGACCTGTACCGGCAGATGTACCGGGAGAAGGTGCTGGGCGCCGAACGCCTGCGCTTCCTCAACGTCTCCCGGGTCACCGGCGTGCGGGAGACCCCGGACGGTGTGCGCGCCACCGTGACCTCCCTCGTCACCGGTGAGGAGACGCCCCTGGACGCCGATGTCGTGGTGTTCGCCACCGGCTACAGCCCGGCCGACCCCCTCGGCCTGCTCGGCGGGATCGCCGGCCGCTGCCTCCGCGACGACGCCGGGCGGGTGCGCGTCGAGCGCGACTACCGCGTCGTCACCGACCCGGACCTGCGCTGCGGGATCTACCTCCAGGGCGGCACGGAGCACACCCACGGCATCACCACGTCCCTGCTGTCCAACACCGCGATACGGGTCGGCGAGATCCTGGACTCGCTCCTCGACCGGAGCGTCAAGGCCGGCTCCGACGAGTCCCGTCCGGCCGCCGGCGGCATCGGCAACGCGGCCCGATAACGACGCTCCGCCCCACCGCCCGGACCGCCGCACCGGCTTCCCGGCTTTCCGCCCGCCCCGACGGAGCAGAGGAATAACGTACGTCCCCATGTGCGCGATCGCAGTGGAACGCCCCGTGCCCGGGGGCGCAACGGAGGCCCGCCGGCGGCGGGTCGCGGGTGCGGGCGCCCTGCTGGGGGTCCTCGTCGTCGCGGCGGCGGTGTCCCTGGCCGTCGGCGCCCGCGCGCTGAGCCCCGCCGAGGTCTGGCACGGGCTGTTCGCGGACCCCGACCCCGACCGGCGGCTCACCGAGGTCAGGCTCATCGTGCAGACCGTCCGGCTGCCCCGGACGGTCCTCGCGGTCGTCGCGGGCGTCGCCCTCGGCGTCGGCGGCGCCCTGATCCAGGGCTACACCCGCAACCCCATCGCCGACACCGGCCTGCTGGGGATCAACGCGGGCGCCTCGTTCGGCGTGGTCTCGGTGATCGCCGTCCTCGGGTTCACCGACCCCTTCCAGTACGTCTGGTTCGCCTTCGCCGGGGCGGCGGTCGCCGGAGTCGTCGTCTTCGGCCTCGCGAGCATCGGCCGGGGCGCGGGCAACCCGCTGACCCTCGCCCTGGCCGGACAGGGCGTCGCGGTGTTCCTCCTGGCGATGACCACGGCGGTCGCGCTGACCGACCAGAAGTCGCTGAACGCCCTGCGGTTCTGGAACGCGGGCTCGCTGACCGGGGTCGGCTTCGACGTCATCTGGCCGGTGACCGCGTTCATCGCCACCGGACTGGGTATGGCGCTCCTCGTGCTGCCCGCCCTCAACCTCCTCAGCCTGGGCGAGGACGTGGCCCGGGCGCTGGGCGTGAACCTCGCGCTGAGCCGGACCACCGGCATCGCCGCCGTCACCCTGCTCGCGGGGGCGGCCACCGCGGCCTGCGGCCCCATCGCCTTCCTCGGGCTGATGGTGGCCCATGTGGCCCGCTATCTGACCGGGCCGGACTACCGCTGGCTGGTGCCGTACGCGGGCCTGCTCGGCGGTGTGGTCCTGCTCGTCTGCGACATCGTGGGACGCCTGGTGGTACGGCCGGGCGAACTGGACGCGGGGGTGGTGGTCGCCCTGCTGGGCGCCCCCTTCTTCGCGGTCCTGGTCTGGCGGGGAAAGTTCAGGAGCGCATGAACGGGACGGACGTGAGCGGGGCGGGCGTGAACAAGACGGACGTGGACGGGGCCGACGCGAAGGCAGCGGTCACGCCGGGCGTACGGCTCGGCCCTGTGTCGTTCGTGTGGCGGCCCTGGCCCGTCCTGGTCTCGCTGCTGCTGGCGGCCGCGGCCTTCCTGGTGTTCTGCCTCTCCATCGCCGTCGGCGACTTCCCCCTCGGCCTGTCCCGGGTGGTCGCCGTGATCCTCGGCGGGGGCGAACCGGTCGACGAGTTCGTGGTGATGGACCTGCGGATGCCGAGGGCGCTGGCCGGTCTGGTGGTGGGGATCGCCCTCGGGGTCTCCGGCGCGATCACCCAGTCCGTGGCGCGCAATCCGCTCGCCAGCCCGGACATCCTGGGGATCACCTCGGGAGCCAGTGCGGTCGCCGTCTTCCTGGTGACCGTCTCGGGCGGGGCGGCCGCCGTCGTCGGCGCGTGGGGGCTCTCCGCCGCCGCGCTGCTCGGCGGGCTCGGCACCGGGCTGCTGGTGTACTTCCTGGCCTGGCGGCGCGGGATCGACGGCTTCCGGCTGATCCTGATCGGCATCTCGGTGACCGCCGTGATGCAGGCGCTCACCACCTGGCTGCTGGTCTCGGCCGACATCCGGGACGTGGCCCGCGCCCAGGCGTGGCTGATCGGCTCACTGGACGGCCGCTCCTGGGACGAGGTGCGGATCGCGCTGTGGGGCACCCTCCTCCTCGGGTGCGTCGTCGCGGGCGTCGCGTTCCCGTTCAAGGCGATGCACCTGGGCGACGACGTGGCCGCCGGGCTGGGCGTCCGGTACACCCGGGTGCGCGCCGTCCTGCTGCTGTGCGCCGTGCTGCTGGCCGCCGCGGCCGTGAGCGCGGCGGGCCCGGTACCGTTCGTCGCCCTGGTGGCGCCGCAGGTGGCGATGCGTCTGGCGCGCGTCCCCACACCGCCGTTCGTGGCCTCCGGTCTCACGGGGGCGCTGCTGCTGATCGGTTCGGACCTGGTCGCGCGCACCGTGCTGCCGGTCACGCTCCCGGTCGGGGTGGTCACGGCCGCGATCGGCGGCCCGTTCCTCGTCTATCTGCTGGTGCGGGCGAACCTGGGACAGCGGGTATGAAGCAAGGGAATCCGACCAAGGGGGGCGTGTGACCGCTCAGTTCACCACCGGGAGCGAGACGGGGACGGGAAGCGGGACGGAGGCCGGAAGCGGGCCCGGGGCCGGGGGAGTCCCGCGGCTGGCCGCCCGGGGCGTCACCGTCGGATACGGCGGCCGGGCCGTCATCGACGGTCTCGACGTCACGATCCCGCCGGGCGTGATCACCACGATCATCGGCCCCAACGGCTGCGGCAAGTCCACCCTGCTGCGCACCCTCACCCGGCTGCTCAGGCCCACCAGCGGAGCCGTGGTGCTGGACGGCGAGGACATCGTCCGGCTGCGGACCAGGGACGTGGCGAAGAAGCTCGGCCTGCTGCCCCAGGCGCCGGTGGCGCCCGAGGGGCTGACCGTGGCCGACCTGGTCGCCCGGGGCCGCCATCCGCACCAGAGCTGGCTTCGCCAGTGGTCCTCGGACGACGCCGGGGTGGTGGAGCGCGCCCTGGCCATGACCGGGGTCTGCGAACTCGCCGCCCGCCCGGTCGACTCCCTCTCCGGCGGCCAGCGCCAGCGCGTCTGGATCTCGATGGCCCTGGCCCAGGGCACCGATCTGCTGCTGCTGGACGAGCCGACCACCTATCTCGACCTGGCGCACGCGATCGACGTGCTGGACCTGGTCGACGATCTGCACGAGTCGGGCCGCACCGTGGTGATGGTCCTGCACGACCTCAACCTCGCCACCCGCTACAGCGACAACCTCGTGGTGATGCGGGCGGGTTCGATCCTGGCGCAGGGGCATCCACGGGACGTGATCACCGCCGAGCTGCTGCACGAGGCGTTCGGGCTGCGGGCCGTGGTGATCGAGGACCCGACGGGCGGGGGACCACTCGTCGTACCGATCGGTCGCACGCATGTCCGAGCAGGTGTCGAGGGGCTCCGGCAGGGCGCTGGCCAGGGGTGAAGTCCTCAACTCCCTTGCAGAGAAGGAAAGTTGGCTGGTTAGGCTAGGCTTGCCTCACTTGCTCGGGATAGTGTCTGGCTGCCCTCGACGCAGGGTGCTGTGGGCGGCACGAAAGCAAGGGACTCTGGATGCTTCTCCATCGAACGACGCTTGTGAATCCCTGGCGGCGATTCGCGGTGGTCCTCTCCGCCGCGACCCTCGGCGTCGGCCTGCTCGCGGGCTGCGGCTCCGACGCGGCGGACAAGAAGACGGAGGACAAGAGCGAGGACACCCCGGCCGCCGCCGGAGCGTTCCCGGTCACCGTCGAGCACGCCTTCGGATCCACGGAGGTCGAGAAGGCCCCCGAGCGGGTCGTCTCCGTGGGCTACACGGACGACCAGGCGATCCTGGCCTTCGGCATCAAGCCGGTCGGCATGGTCGACCAGTACCCCAACCCGGCGGGACGGACCCCCGACATCAACACCCAGTGGCCCTGGGTGAAGGACAAGTGGGGCGAGGCCCGCCCCGAGGTCGTCATGAACAACGGCGACGCCGGCCCCAACTACGAGAAGATCGCCTCCCTGCGACCGGACCTGATCGTCGCCGTCTACTCCGAGATCGACCAGGCCGCCTACGACAAGCTCTCGAAGATCGCCCCCACCGTGGGCCGCACCAAGGCCGAGAAGGAACCCTTCAGCGCCCCCTGGCAGGACAACGCGGTCCACATCGCCAAGGTGCTCGGCAAGGAGACCGAGGGCGCCGCGATGGTCAAGGGCATCCAGGAGAAGCTCGACGCGGCCAAGAAGGCCAACCCCGCGTTCGCCGGCCGGAAGGCCGTCGCCCTGTCCTGGTACAAGGACACGGTCACCCCGTTCACCTCCACCGATGTCCGCGGACGGCTCGTCACCGGCATCGGGTACGGCTACCAGACGGAGATCGACAAGGTCGCCGGCGGCAGCTTCTCCGTCCAGCTCTCCCCGGAGCGCATCGACCTGGTCGACGTGGACCGCATCTTCGTCATCAACGACAAGGCGGACACGGAGGCCCTGAAGAAGTTCGAACTCTTCGCCAACCTCCCCGCCGTCAAGAACGGCAAGGTCTCGTACCTGCTGGACAGCGAAGGCCCCGCGGTCGGCGCCGCCATCTCCCAGAGCACCCTGCTCTCCCTGCCCTACGCCATCGACGAACTCGTCGAATCGGCCCGGTAGCGTGTTCGTCCACCCCTCCCGTCCCCGGCATGATGTGGTCCCCGAGTGACTGTCACCGACACCCCCGCCGCCCCCGTCAACCTGCGCACGGCGACGGGAGGAGAGGCCGCCCGGTGGGTCGCCGCGCACTGCCGCGAGACCCCCTGGCTCACCGCCTCCACCGTGCTGACCACGGTGGCCGGGGCGGCGCTCCAGGTCCTCCCGGTGCTCCTGCTCGGCCGGGTGGTCGACGGGGTGGTCGGGGACGAGGCGTCCTCGGTGCTCGTCACGGTCGGCATCCTGATGGTGGCCGCCGCGCTCCTCGGCGCGGCGGCCACCGCCGTGTCCACCTGGCTGATCGGGCGGCTCGGCGCGGAACTCCTCGCCGCACTGCGGGAACGCGCCGTCCGCGCGGTGCTGGGGATGCCGAGCGCCCGGGTCGAACAGGTCGGCCGGGGCGACGTCCTCTCCCGGGTCGGCGACGACGTCGCCGTCCTCTCCAAGGGCATCCGGACCGCCGTCCCCACCGTGTTCTCGGCCGGGGTCCTGGTCCTCATCGCGACGGCCGGCATGTTCGGCCTCGACTGGCGGCTCGGCCTCGCCGGCGCCGGCGCGCTGCCCGCCTACGCCCTGGCCCTGCGCTGGTACCTGCCCCGTTCCGCCCCGCTGTACCGCAGGCAGCGCATCGCCCAGGCCGACCGCGCCCAGGCCCTGATCAGCGGGCTGAACGGCATCGACACCGTCCGGGCCTACCGCCTGGAGGACGCCGTCCGCGAGAAGGTCACCAGCGAGTCCTGGCGGGTGCGCGACCTCGGCGTCGAGGTGTTCCGCTTCTTCGGCCGCTTCGTCGGCCGGGAGAACCGCGCCGAGTTCATCGGCCTGGTCCTGATCCTCCTGGTCGGCTACGCCCTCCTGGAGGCCGACGCCGCCACCCTCGGCGAGGTGTCGGCCGCCCCGCTGATGTTCCACCGGCTGTTCACCCCGCTCGGCGCCATCATGTTCACCTTCGACGAGGCCCAGAAGTCCGGCGCCAGCCTCACCCGACTGGTCGGGGTGCTGGGGGAGCCCGCCGAGGAGCGCCTGGTGGGCGACACCACCGTGGCGGAGGCCGCGGCCGTGCCCCACCCGGTGCGGGTGGAGGGACTGACCTTCCGCTATCCCGGCACCGGCGAACCGGTGCTGCGGGACGTGAACCTGGCCATCCCCGCGGGCGGTTCGCTCGCCCTGGTGGGGGCGACCGGCGCCGGCAAGTCCACCCTGGCCGCCCTGGTCGCCGGCATCGGCACCCCGGGCGCCGGCTCGGTGCGCATCGGCCCGCACGACCTCGCCGGCCTGGACGAGGCCGGCGCGCGGGCCCTGGTGACCATCCTGACGCAGGAGACGCACGTCTTCTCCGGCACCCTCGCCGACGACCTGCGCCTCGCCGCCCCCGACGCGGACGACGCCGTGCTGCTCGGCGCCCTGGAGACGGTCGGCGCCGGCGACTGGGTCGGCCTCCTCCCCGAGGGACTGCGCACCCCCGTCGGCGAGGGCGGCGAACGCCTCGACGGCACCAGGGCCGCCCAGGTCGCCCTGGCCCGGCTCGTCCTCACCCGCTCACCGGTCGTGGTGCTCGACGAGTCGACCGCGGAGGCGGGCAGCGAGGGCGCCGCCGAACTGGAGCGCGCCGTGCTCGCCGCGTGCGCGGGCCGCACCACCCTGTTCGTCGCCCACCGGCTGACCCAGGCGATGGCGGCGGACCGGATCGCCGTCCTGGACGCGGGACGCGTGGTGGAGGAGGGGACGCACGGGGAGCTGGTGGCCCTGGGGGGCAGGTACGCGCGGCTGTGGCGTGCCTGGCGCGAGGGTAGTGAGACTGACGCCTAGTTAGGTTAGGCTAACCTGCATGCCTTGGAAGGATGCTGAGTCTTCGATGACGGATCCGAGTGCTCCTCACGTCACGCTCTCCACCTCCCGCCTCACCGCCGTTCGCCGGCGAACCGGCGACTACAGCGACCGGACCATCGCCGAAGCGTGCGCCATCGGACTCTCCTACTGGGCGACCGGACGGAGCCCCGACGGCATCGACCTCACCCCCGCCACCTCCTTCACCGACGTCCTCGGCTGGGCCGACAACGGCGGTGGCGGAAGCGGGGGCTGGCGGGCCGCCCCCGACGGCCGGAGCATCACCGTCCCCGACGGCGTCCCGCTCGCCGACGCCCAGCGGGCCCTGGACGACCTGGCCGATTTCCCGGACCGGCCCGTCGGCACCATCGGACCCTTCGACGCGGCGGCCCGCACCGCCCTGCTGGCCGAGTGGAACGACACCGACGCCGACCGGGTCCGCCCCACCGTCGTCGAGCTCTTCCTCGAACAGGCCCGCCTGCGGCCGGACGCGGTCGCCGTCACCGACGAGCACCGCTCTCTGACGTACCGTCAATTAAGCGTGTACTCCGCCCAGCTGGCCCACCAGCTGATCGCGCGCGGCCTCACCGCCGAGCAGGTGGTCGGCATCTCCCTGCCCCGCTCCGCCGAGATGGTCGTCGCCCTCCTCGCCGTCCTGCGGGCCAAGGGTGCCTTCGTCCCCCTCGACCCGCAGTGGCCCGCCGCCCGCCGGGCCGTCGTCGTCCAGGACGCCCGGGTGGTCCTCCAGCTCAACGCCTCGGGCGCGAGCGGCCCGGGGGAGCCGGGTGAACCGGAGGCCGTCGCCGTCGACCTCGACGGCTGGGCGTACGGCGACCTCCCCGCCGAGGGCCCCGACGCCACCGTCCCCGGCGCCGCCCTCGCCTATGTGATCTTCACCTCCGGCTCGACCGGCCGGCCCAAGGGCGCCATGATCCGCCATGAGGCGATCAGCGAACGCCTGCTCTGGCAGGTCCACGAGATCCTCGGCTTCGGCCCCGACGACGCCTCCCTCTTCAAGGCGCCGCTCTCCTTCGACATCTCCCTCAACGAGATCTTCCTGCCCCTGGTGTCCGGCGGCCGGCTGGTCGTCCTGCGGCCCGGCGGCGAACGCGACCCGCACCACCTGCTCGACGTCATCGCCGAGCAGCGCGTCACCTTCACCTATCTGGTCTCCTCCATGCTCGACGTCCTGCTGGAGATCGCCGGCGACTCCGGCCGCCTCGGCAGCCTGCGGCACGTCTGGTGCGGCGGCGAGGTGCTCACCCCGGAGTTGTACGAACGCTTCCGCACCCGGCTCGACATCCCGCTCTACCACGGCTACGGCCCCGCCGAGACCACCATCGGCGTGTCCCATGTGATCTACCGGGGCGCGGCGGAACGCCTGTCGACCTCCATCGGCAGGGCCAACCCCAACACCCGGCTCTACGTCCTCGACGACGAACTGCGCCCGGTCCCGGTCGGCGTCGGCGGCGAACTGTACGTCGGCGGCTTCCTCCTCGGCCGCGGCTATGTGAACGCGCCCGGCCTCACCGCCTCCCGCTTCGTGGCCGACCCCTTCGCCGGCGACGGCTCCCGGCTCTACCGGACCGGCGACCTGGCCCGCTGGGCCCCCGACGGCTCCCTCGACTTCCTCGGCCGCGCCGACAACCAGATCAAGATCCGGGGGATGCGCCTGGAGATCGAGGACGTCGAGGCCGGCCTCGCCGAACACCCCGGCGCCCGCCACACCTGCGTCGTCGCCCGGAAGAACGCGGCCGGCGCCACCTATCTGACCGGCTATGTGATCCCCGCCGCCGGCAGCGAGGACCTGCGCGCCGAACAGGTCAAGGAGTGGGCCGGCCGGCACATGGTGGAGTACATGGTGCCCGCCCACATCGTGATGCTGACGGAGTTCCCGCTCACCGCGAACGGCAAGCTCGACCGGGCCGCCCTGCCCGAACCCGTCCTCCGCACCGGCACGATCGTTCCCCCGGCCACCGAGAACGAGCGCACCGTCTGCGCCGCCGTCGCCTCGGTCCTCCGGCTCGACGACGTCGGCACCGACCAGGACTTCTTCGAACTCGGCGGCGACAGCATCCTCGCGATATCCCTCCTCAGCGCCCTGCGCGAGGCGGGACTGAACGTCACGGCACGCCAGATCTTCGCCCACAGCACGGTCGGCGCCCTCGCCGCCGTGGCGAGCCGCGAGGACGCCGCCGCCGTGGACCACGACGACGTCCCCACCGGCCCGGTCGTCGGTTCGCCCATCGTCCAGTGGCTCGGTGAGACCACCGACGCCGTCGACGGCTTCGTGCAGTCCGTGGTCCTCACCACCCCGGCCGGACTCACCGCCGACGCCCTCGACCGGATCCTCACCGCCCTCGTCCGTCGGCACGACATGCTGCGCGCCCACCTGGTGCGCGGGGAACGCTGGAGCTTCGACATACCCGCGGCGGACCGGGCCACCGCGCACTGGCAGGAGAGCGACCTCCCCCTCGACGCCTGCACCGCCCTCGCCACCGAAGGGCTCGACCCCGACCACGGCGTGATGCTGCGCGCCGTCTGGCGCCGCACGGCACGCCAACTCGTCCTCGTCGCCCACCATGTCGTCGTCGACGGCGTCTCCTGGCGGATCCTGATGGACGACCTCGCCACCGCCTGGCGGCAGGTCCAGGCGGGCGAGCCCGTCGAACCGCCCCCGGTGGGCACCTCCTTCCGGCGCTGGACCCAGCTCCTCGCACGGACACCCTTCGACGCGGACCGCGCCCACCATCTGCGCCCCCTGCCCGGACCCGACGCACCGCTCGGCCGGCGCCCCCTGACCGCCGCCGACACCGTCGCCCGGGAACGGCTGCGCACCGTCCCCGCCGGCCCCGAGGTCACCGCCGCGCTGCTGGGGCCCGTCCCCGCGCGGTTCCACGCCGGGGTCAACGACGTGCTGCTGACCGCGCTCGCCGTCACCCTCGCCCGGTGGCGGCGCGACCTCGGCCAGGACCAGACCTTCGCGCACATCGAACTGGAGGGCCACGGCCGCGAGAGCCGCCACGTGGCGGACACGGCGGCCTTCGAGCCCGATCTCTCCCGGACCGTGGGCTGGTTCACCACCCTGTTCCCGGTGACCGTGGACCCCGGCCCGGCCGGTGACCCCACCGACCCCGCCCAGCTGGCCGCCGCGCTGAAGGCGGTCAAGGAGGACCTCGCCCGGGTACCGGCCGCCGGTCTCTCCTACGGCGCCCTGCGCCATCTCGACGCCGCCGGCTGCGAGACCCCCGCGCCCCAGGTCCTCTTCAACTACCTGGGCCGCTTCGACGCGGGCGCCCCCGGGGACTGGCAACTCGCCGGTCCGACCGGGCAGCTGGGGGAGCGGCGCGATCCTCGGATGCGGCTGCCGCGCGCCCTGGAGTTCAACGCCGTCGCCGAACCCGCCCCGGACGGCGGCTACCGCCTGGTCACCACCCTCTCCTGGCCCGAGGGCGTCTTCACCGAGGAGGACATCACCACCCTCGCCGGCTACTTCGGCGACACCCTCACCGGCCTCGCCGCCCTCGCCACCCTGGAGACGGGCGGCGGCCACTCCCCGAGCGACTTCGCCCCGCTGCCTCTCACCCAGGCCGACGTCGACGCCCTCGACGGCCCCCACCTGCGCGACATCCTGCCCCTGACCCCCTTGCAGGAGGGCCTGTACTTCCACTCGGTCTTCGACGACGACTCGGCCGGCGCCTACGTCGAACAGCAACTCCTCACCCTGGACGGCGAGGTGGACCCCGGTCGCCTCGCGGCCGCCGCCACCCGGCTGCTCGCCCTCTACCCCAACCTGGCCGCCCGGTTCGTCGCCCTCGCCGACGGGCGTGTGGTCTCCGTCCTGGAGAGCGGCGCCGAGGCCCCGTTCACCGTCCTGGACCGGCCCGGGACCACCGAGGAAGCGCTCCGCGACCTGGCCGAACGGGACCGCCGCGCCGGATTCGACCTCGCGGCCGGGCCGCTGATGCGCTACACCCTGGTCCGCGCGGGCGCGGGCCGGAACGTGCTGGTGCAGACCGTGCACCACATCGTCGCCGACGGCTGGTCGGTGCCGCCGATGCTCCGCGCCCTGCTCGCCGAATACCACGCGCCGGGCAGTGTGCACCCCCTCGGCGGCTTCGCCGACTACGTCCGGTGGCTCGCCGGACGCGACGAGGAGGAGAGCGACCGCGTCTGGGGCGAGCAGCTCGCCGGGCTCCCCGGCGGCTCGCTGGTCGCCGAGGGCCACACCCCGTCCGACCGCTTCGCGGACGCCGTCCTGGAACCGGGCGCCGCACCGGACGAGGACCCGGACGACGGACTCGCCCACGGTCTCGCACACGACCTGGACGCGGCCGCCCGCACGGCCGGGGTGCCCCTGAGCGTCGCCGTGCACAGCGCCTGGGCCCTCACCCTCGGCGGACTCCTCCACGGCAGCGACGTGGTCTTCGGCTCCACGGTCTCCGGCCGCGACGCGGACGTGCCCGGCATCGAGGACATGGTCGGGCTCTTCATCAACACCGTCCCGGTACGCGCCCGCTGGACCCCGGACACCACGGCCGCCGCACTCCTCGCCTCGGTGCGGGAGCACCAGAACGCGGTCCAGCCGCACCAGCACGTCTCCCTGGCGCGGACCGCCCGCCGGGCCGGCGCGGCCGGGGCCCTCTTCGACACCCTGGTGGTCTTCGACGTCGCCGCCGACGTCGGCGCGCTGCGTCGGCCCGGCGACACCCTGGCCGTCAGCGCCGTCGTCAACGAGGGCGCCCCGCACTACCCGCTGACGCTGGTCGTGGAGCGGACCCCCGAAGGCCGCCCGCGCTTCAACCTGATCCACGACGGCGCGCTGCTGCGCCGGTCGAGCGCCCGCGCGATCCTGGACACCTTCGCCCGCAACCTCACCGCCCTGCTCACCCGCCCGGACGCCCCGGTCGCCGAGCCGGCGTCACCCGCGGCCGCCCGCCCGGAACCGGTCGCCCCCACCACCCTCGACGCGCTCTTCGACACCGCCGCGCGCCGCGACCCGGACGCCACCGCCGTCACCCACTGCGGCCTCGACGGCACCACCCGCTCCCTCACCTACGGCGAACTCGCCCGCGCCAAGGAGTCGTTGACCGCCGCACTGCGCACGGCCGGGGCCGGACCCGGTACCCGGGTGGCCGTCGCCGTGCCGCGCTCCCCGGAACAGGTCGTCGCCCTGGTCGCGACCGTCACCGCGGGCGGCGCGTACGTCCCGCTGGATTCGGCGTACCCGGACGAACGGCTCGCGTACATCCTCGCCGACTCCGCCCCGGACGTCGTCCTCGTGGACGAGGAGCAGAAGGACCGGTTCGCGGCGCTGCTCGACCGCGCGGGGAGCCGGGCCCGGGTGCTGGTGCCGGGGGAGGAGGAGCCGGCGGACGCCACCCCGGGGCCGGGGCCCCGCCCGCACGACCCCGCCTATGTGATCTACACCTCCGGGTCGACCGGCCGCCCCAAGGGCGTCGTCGTCCCGCACTCCGCCGTGGTCACCCTGCTCGCCAACACCCGCCCCGCCATGGACTTCGGCCCGGACGACGTCTGGGTCCAGTTCCACTCCTTCTCCTTCGACTTCGCGGTCTGGGAGCTGTGGGGCGCGCTGGCGCACGGCGCCGAGCTGCTGGTGCCGGACCACGGACTGACCCGCTCCCCCGTCGACTTCCACCGGCTGGTCCGCGAGCGCGGGGTGACCGTGCTCAACCAGACCCCGTCCGCCTTCCACCGGTTCGCCGAGGCCGACCGGCACTCCGGCGAGCCGCTGCCCGCGCTGCGGCGGATCGTCTTCGGCGGTGAGGCCCTGGACCTCGGGCGGCTGCGGAGCTGGGTCGCGCGGCACGGCACCCGGACGCCCGAGCTGGTCAACATGTACGGCATCACCGAGACCACCGTCCATGTCACCCACCGGGTGCTCACCGACGAGGACTTCGGACCGGGCGACGAGGCCAGCCCGATCGGCGGCCCGATCCCCGGCCTGGTCACCCATCTCCTCGACGACCGGCTCCGGCCGGTGCCGCCGGGCCGGGTGGGCGCCATCTATGTCGCGGGCGACCAGGTGTCCCTCGGCTACCTCGGCCGCCCGGGGCTCACCGCGTCCCGGTTCGTCGCCGACCCGTTCGCGCGCGACGGCTCCCGGATGTACCACACCGGCGATCTGGCCCGCCGCACCCTCGACGGGGAGCTGGAGTTCACCGGCCGGGCCGACGACCAGGTCCAGGTCAAGGGCTTCCGGATCGAGGCGGGCGAGGTCGAGTCCGCGATCAGGGACGTGGACGGTGTGGTCGACGCGGCCGTCACCGTCGCGGCCGGCGGGGACCACCTGGTGGCGCATGTCGTGGGCCGGTTCCCCGCCGATCTGCCCGCCCTGCTCGCCGAGAAGCTGCCCGTACACATGGTGCCCGGCCGGGTCCTGCCGGCCGACGCCCTTCCGCTCACCGTCAACGGGAAGCTGGACCGGAAGGCCCTGGCCGAACGGGCCGCCGCCCGCGAGGACGCCCCGGCTACGGCCGGTGCGGCGGCGACCGACGCGGCGGCCGGCGCACACGAGCCCGCGCCCGGCTCCGCGCTCGCCGCCCTGGCCGCCGTGTTCGCCGAGGCCCTGCCCGGCTCCGCCGTGGACGAGGACACCGACTTCTTCCGAGCCGGCGGCGACAGCATCGTCGCCATCGCCGTCGTCAACCGGGCCCGCGCCCTCGGCCTGCCGATCGCGCCCCGGGACGTGTTCCTGCACAAGACCCCGCGCGCCATCGCCCAGCGGCTGGACGCGGCCGCCCCCCGGCCCGCCGCCCCCGCGACGCCCCGCGCCGAGGACGGCCCGGTGACTCCGACGCCGATCATCCTGCGCCGGCGCGGACTGGGCGGCTCCCTCGCCCGGTTCGCCCAGGCCAGGACCCTGACCGTGGACCCGGACGTCTCCTTCGCCGACCTCGGACGCGCCGCGAACGCGGTCGTGGCCGCGCATCCGGCACTCCGGCTGCGGCTGGACGTCCACCACGGCGTGTGGTCCCTGCGCACCGAACCCGCCCGCCCGGTCGCCGTCGCCCGCGCCGACGGCGACGCACCGACCGCCACCGCCGCCGCCGCCGCGAACGAGGCGGCCGGCCGCCTCGACCCGGAAGCGGGGGAGACGGTCGCCTTCACCTGGCTGGAGGCCACCCGCACCCTGGTGGTCACCGCCCACCACCTCGCCGTGGACGCGGTCTCCTGGCTGATCCTCCTCGACGACCTGGCCACCGCCCTGCGCGGCACGCCCCTGCCCCCGCCGACCACCCCCTACGCCGAGTACGCCGCAGCGCTGACCGCGCGGGCCGCCGAGACCACCGGCGATCTCGGCCACTGGATCACCACCCTCCAGGCGCCCCCGCTGCTGCCCGCCGCCGGCTCCCTGCGCGAGACCACCGCCGTCCTGGCGGCCGAGGCGAGCGACCGGCTCACCCGCACCGCGCCCGCCGCCCTCGGCACCGGTCTCACCGAGCTGCTGTGCGGGGCGCTGCGCGCCGCCCTCACCCGGATCCAGCCCGCGCCCACCGACCTCGCCGTCGACCTGGAGCGCCACGGCCGGGTCCCCGTCCTCCCGCACCACGACTACACCCGCACGGTCGGCTGGTTCACCGCCGTCGCCCCCGTACGGCTCACCGCGCACACCGACCCCGTCGCCGCCGCCCGCGAACTCGCCGACCGCCAGCCCGACGAGCACGGACACCTCGCCTACGGGCAGCTCCGCTACCTCAACCCGCAGACCGCGCCCCTGCTCACCGCCCGCCCGCAGGTGCTCTTCAACTACCTGGGCCGCGGCGGTGAGTCCGAGGTGCCGCGCATCACCGGCGGCGACCAGGACAGCCCGTACGCCGTCGAGGTCAACGCCTGGACCGACGACGCCACCGGCCGACTGCACGCCCACTTCACCCTCGCCGAGGGCGTGCCCGACGCGCTCACCGGCCACTGGCTGGCGGCCCTGGAGGAGATCGCGGCGGCCTCGGCGACGGCCGAACGCACCGCGCCCGTCACCCCGCTCCAGCGCGGCCTCTACTTCCAGGCCCAGCTGGCGGGCACCGCCGGGCAGTACGTCGCCCAGAGCTGGTTCACCTTCGACCGGCGCCTGGACCCGGACGCGATGGCCGAGGCGATGGCTTATGTGATCGCCCGGCACCCGGTCGCGGGCGCCGGCTTCGGCACCGACGACGACGGCAACCCGGTCCAACTCCTCGGCGCGGGCCGCCGCGTCCCCGTCCGCACCGTCGACCTCACCGAAAGCACCGGCACCGATCCGGACGCCGCCGCGGAGGCCCTGCGCGCCCGGGACCGGGAGACCGGCTTCGACCCGGCCGCACCCCCGCTGATCCGGCTGACCGTGGTGCGCCTGCCCGGCGGCCGGGACGGCCTGCTGCTCAGCTACCACCTGCTGCTGTGGGACGGCTGGTCCCGCGAGACCGTGCTCCGGGACCTCTTCGACGCCTACCGGGCCGCCGCCGAGGGCACCCCGCTGCCCCACGCCCCGGCCGTGCCCTCCTTCGAGGACCACGCCCGCGCCCTCGCCGCCAGGGACCCCGCCCCCGCCGAACGCTTCTGGGCCGGCCACCTGGCCGGCCTCACCGGCCCCACCCTGCTCGCCGGTCCCTCGCCCGCCCTCTCCGACGCCCTGCCGCACACCCTCCTCCACACCCTCTCCGCCGAGGAGTCCGCGCTGCTGCGGGAGGCCGCCAGGACCCACGGCGTCACCCTGAACTCCGTCCTCACCGGGGCCTTCGGCCTCCTCCTCGGCGCGCGCACCGGCCGGAGCGACGCCGTGTTCGGTGTGACCGTCTCCGGCCGGGAGGGCGAGGGGCTGGCCGGAATCGTCGGCGTCCTCCTCAACACCGTGCCCATGCACACCCGGGCCCGCCCCGACCACACCGCCCGGGAGTATCTGACGGCCGTCCAGGCGGCCCGGGTCGCGGCGATGGACCACGAGCACCTGGGCCTCGGCGAGATCCAGCGCGCCGGCGGCCACGACACCCTGTTCGACAACCTGTTCGTGCTCCAGAACTTCCTGGACCTGGACGCCTTCGCCGCGATGAACGCCCGGCACGGCATCACCTCCGTGCTGGCCGACGACTCCACCCACTACCCGTACACCTGGGTCGTCACCCCCGGCGACCGGCTCACCGTCAAACTGGAGCAGCGCGGCGGCGACCCGGCCGGGGCCCGTGAGCTCCTCGACGCCTATTTGCGCGTCCTGCTGGACCTGGCCCGCGCCCGCGGCCCGCTCGGCGCCCTGCCCGGACTCGCCCCGCGACCGGAACCCGGCCCGCGCACCGCCATCGGCACGGACACCGTCGTCGACCGCTTCGACCGGGCCGCCGACCGCGACCCCGAGCGGATCGCCCTGGTCGCCGGCGGCGCGGCCATGACCTTCGCCGGACTCCGCGACCGCAGCCGCGCCGTGGCCGGTGTCCTCGCCGCGCGCGGTATCGGCCCCGAGACGACCGTGGGCCTCGCGATCCCGCGCTCCCTGGACTCGATCACCGCCCTCTTCGCCGTGCTGCGCACCGGCGCCGCCTACGTCCCCCTGGAGCTGGACCACCCCGACGAGCGGATCGCCGCGATCGTCGAGGACGCCCGCCCCCGGGTGATCCTCACCGTGAGCGCCGTCTCCCCCCGGCTGGCCCCGCTCGGCGGCGAGCTGATCGAACTGGACCGCCCGCTGCCCGCCGCGGACCCGTTCACCACCTTCACCCCCGGCGACCCGGACCGCCTGCGGCACCCCGCGTACACCATCTACACCTCCGGATCGACCGGGAAGCCCAAGGGCGTGGTCACCGAGTACGCCGGTCTCACCAATATGCTGATCAACCATCGGCGCAGGATCTTCGAACCGGTCCTCGCCAGGCACGGCCACCGGGTCTTCCGGATCGCCCACACCGTCTCCTTCGCCTTCGACATGTCGTGGGAGGAGCTGCTGTGGCTCGCCGACGGCCACGAGGTGCACATCTGCGACGAGGAACTGCGCCGTGACGCGCCCCGGCTCACCGCCTACTGCCTCGACCACGGCATCGACGTCGTCAACGTGACGCCCACCTACGCCCAGCAGCTGGTGGCCGAGGGCCTGCTCGACACCCCCGGCCGGCGGCCCGCGCTGGTGCTGCTGGGCGGCGAGGCCGTCACCCCCGCCCTGTGGCAGCGGCTCGCCGGGACCGAGGGAACGGTCGGCTACAACCTGTACGGGCCCACCGAATACACCATCAACACCCTCGGCGTGGGCACCTTCGAATGCCAGGACCCCGTGGTGGGCGTGCCGATCGACAACACCGATGTGTACGTCCTCGACCCCTGGCTGCGGCCCCTGCCCGACGGCGTCCCCGGCGAGCTGTACGTGGCGGGCGCCGGCATCGCCCGCGGCTACCTCGACCGGCCCGCCGAGACCGCGCACCGCTTCGTCGCCTGCCCCTTCGGCACGCCCGGCGAGCGTATGTACCGCACCGGGGACCTGGTCGCCCGGCGCCCCGACGGCAACCTCGCGTACCTCGGCCGCACCGACCAGCAGGTCAAGATCCGCGGCCACCGCGTCGAACCCGGCGAAGTCGAGGCCGCGTTCGCTGCCCACCCGGCGGTCCGCTTCGCCGCCGCCGTCGCCCAGCCCGACCCCCGGGTCGACGGCGCGTACCGGCTGGCCGCCTACCTGGTCCTCGACGGCGCCGGACTCGCCGAGGTCGCCGCCGAAGTGGGCGCCGCGCTGCCCGACTTCCTGCGCCCGACCCACTACGCCCGCGTCGACGCCATCCCGCTCACCGTCAACGGCAAGGCCGACACCAGGGCGCTGCCCGAGGCCCGGCCCCTCGGCGCGCTGACCACGGCGGGCGAGCGCGGCCCGCGGACCGAAACCGAGACCGTGGTCTGCGAGTTCTTCGCCGAGGCCCTGGACCTGGACGACGACGAGGTCAGCGCGGTCGGCGACTTCGTCTCCCTCGGCGGGCACTCCATGACGGCGGTCCGGCTGATCGGCCTGCTCCGCCGGGAGTACGGTCCTGTGGTCACCATCCGCGATCTGTTCACCCTGCGAACCCCGGAAGCGATTGCCCGCCACCTTGATGAACACTCCTGACACCCAGCGGCCCCGCCCGGGGACGGCCATCCTGCGGACCGCGCTGCGCCGCAACGTCGGGGCGATGGTCTGGGGCACCGTCCTGATGGGCCTGTACCAGGCCGGGGAGACCGCCTTCCCCATCGCGCTCGGCCTGATCGTCGAGCACGCCCTCCAGGACCGCAGCCCCATCGCGCTCGCCCTGTCCGTCGGCGCCCTCGCCGTGATCATCACGACCGTGTCGCTGTCGTGGCGGTTCGGCATGCGCGTCCTCCAGAAGGCCAACACCACCGAGGCCCACCGCTGGCGGGTACGGGTGGCCTCCTGCGCCCTCCAGCCGGTGGCCCGGGACGTCGACCTCAAATCGGGCGAGGTGCTGACCGTCGCCACCGAGGACGCCGACCAGACCGCCGACATCATCGAGGTGGTGCCGCTGCTCGTCAGCTCCCTCGCCGCCGTGGTGGTCACCGCCGTCGCGCTGAGCCTGGCCGACCTACGGCTCGGGCTGCTGGTGGTCGCCGGAACCGTCGCCATCCTGTCCGTGCTGACCGTGATGTCCCGGCGGATCGGCGCCGGCACCCGCGAACAGCAGGCGCGGGTGGCGCGCGCCGGGGCCAAGGTCGCCGACCTGATCATCGGCCTGCGCCCGCTGCACGGCTTCGGCGGCAACCACGCCGCCTTCGGCTCCTACCGCCGGGTCAGCACGGACGCCAAGCGCCAGGCGATCACCGTCGCCCGGGTGAACGGCGTCTACGCGGGCACCGCGCTCGCCCTCAACGCCGTCCTCGCCGCCGCCGTCTCCCTGACCGCCGGCTGGCTGGCCTTCCAGCGGCAGATCACCATCGGGGAACTGGTGATGGCCGTGGGCCTGGCGCAGTTCATCATGGAGCCGCTCAAGATGTTCTCGGAGATGCCCAAGTACGTGATGATGGCCCGCGCCTCGGCCGACCGGATGGCCCTGGTCCTCTCCGCCCCGCCGGTCGCCGCCCCCGGCACCGGCCGCCCCGCCCCGGGCGGCGGCCTCCAGGTGGACGGCGTCCGCCACGGGGCCCTGCGCACCCTGAAGTTCGACGTGGCCCCGGGGGAGTTCGTCGCCGTCGCCGCCTACCAGCCCCGCGCGGCGGCCGACCTCGCGGCGGTCCTCGCGCTGAACGTCCCGCCCGGCGCGTACGAGGGGGCGGTGCGCCTCGGCGGGCAGCCGCTCGCGGAGCTGTCGGTCGAGGCGGTCCGTGGACACCTGCTCGTCAACCCGTACGACGGGGAGATCTTCGCGGGCACCCTGCGCAGCAATATCGACCCCTCGGGCACCAGCCGGACCGTCGCCGAGGCCGTGGAGGCGTCCCTGCTCACCGATGTCGTCGCCCTCCACCCCGAGGGGCTGGAGTACGCGGTCCGCGACCGGGGCGCCAACCTCTCCGGGGGCCAGCGGCAACGCCTCTCCCTGGCCCGCGCCCTGGCCGCCGACACCGGGATCCTGGTGCTGCACGACCCGACGACCGCCGTCGACGCGGTCACCGAGCAGCTGATCGCCCGCCGGGTCGCCGCTCTGCGCCGGGGCCGCACCACCCTGGTGATCACCAGCAGCCCGGCCCTCCTGGACGCCGCCGACCGGGTCCTCGTCCTGGACGACGGGGTGGTCACCGCGGAGGACACCCACCGCAACCTGCTCGCCACCGACGAGGACTACTGCCTGGCGGTCGCCCGCTGACCCGGCGGTCCGGGGACGTCCGGCCGACCGGCTCAGCCCAGCGCCCAGGCGACGTCCCGCAGCAGCGCGTGCCGCCAGCCCGCCCGGTCGTGGTCCGCCGCCGACCGCGAGACCCGGACCGCCGCCCCCGCCCGCTCGGTCAGGGCCTCCACCGGCTCGCAGTGCGGCAGCATCCGGCTCTCGTGCTCGCCCACGTCGAACGCGCACCGCAGCCCGGACAGATCGGGGCCCCGGCGCAGCCGCTGAGCGATCACCCCGCCCGCCGGACCGCCCAGCGGGTCCGCCAGGTCCCCGGCACCGGGCGTCCACCAGAACGAGGGCGACTGGACGGCGATCCGGTCGACCAGCTCCGGGAACTCCAGCGCCGCGTACAGCGCGCTCAGCCCGCCCAGGCTCTGCCCGGCGACCACCAGCCGGTCCGGATCGGCCGGCACCCCGGACTCCGCGACCAGCGGCAGGAGTTCGTCCCGGACCGCCTCCCACAGCGCGGGCTCGCACCCGAACTCGGCCTCCCGGTCCTTCGCCGGCAGGAAGACCAGGGTGACGGGCGGCAGCTCACCGGCCTCGAAGGCCGCGTCGAAAGCCTGCGCCGCCGGGTGCAGATACAGCCAGTCGTCCCCATCGAGGAGCAGCACCACCGGACCCCCGCCGCCCACCGGGTGCACCCGCACGGTGCGCCGTCCGCCGAGGCGTCCACCGGCCCAGCGGAGCCTGGTGCGGGGGAGCGGCAGTGCCTCGTCGGGGCCGAGGGCGGGCCAGTGCGGCTGGTCCGGGGCGTCCGGCGTCGCGGCGATGGACCGGTCGGGGCCCGCGCCGACCGGGTTGAACGCGTCGGCGGCCGGCGTGCCGTCCGCGAGGAACCGGTAGGTCACCCGCAGCCGCGCGGGCATCCGCACCTGCGCGTACCAGCAGTCCGTACCGGCCCAGCGGCGCAGCGGGACCGGCGGCGACCAGCTCTCGAAGTCGATCCCGGCGGGCGACCCGCGCCACAGGAACAGGGCCCGCCAGCCACCGCCGGGGCCGGGCGCCATCACGGGGGTGCGCACCGCCGCCCAGAACTCCTCGGAGCCCGGTGCGCCGGGCAGGGCGAACCCCTCGCCGGGGCCCGGGGCGGGGTCTTCTTGTGGGGGGTGGGGGGAGAGGTTAGGCTCAGCCTGCATGAGGTGAGCCTAACCTAAGATCCGCTGTCCGAGGGCTCAATCACCCTTTTCCACGCGGTAGTTGACGTGGCGTCAGCAGACGGCCGAGGAGGCACCGGCAGATGAGCACCAACCCGTTCGACGACCCCGAGGGCCGCTTCCTGGTCCTGGTGAACGAGGAGGGACAGCACTCCCTCTGGCCCTCCTTCGCCGAGGTCCCCGGCGGCTGGACGGTCGCCCTCCCGGAGACCACCCGCGAGGCGTGCCTGGAGTACGTCGAGGAGCACTGGAAGGACCTGCGCCCCCGCTCCCTCGCGGCCTCCACCGACTGACCCCACGGCGAACCGGGACCTCCGACGTGCTCTGCGCCAGGCTGACCAACGCGCGCTTCGTGACCATGGACCCGGACCGCCCCCTCGCCCATGAACTGGGCATCTGGCGGGGCCGGATCGTGGGCCTCGACGAGGCCGTCGGGGCCCTGCCCGCACGGGAGGTGATCGACCTCGGGGGCGCCACCGTGCTGCCCGGCTTCGTCGACGCCCATGTGCACCTGGCCTGGACGGGGTTCAAGGAGAACACCGTCAGCATCGCCGGCCTCCGGCGCGCCGACGAGGTCCTCGCCGTCGTGGCGGACACCGTCATCCGCACGAGCGAGCCCGGCGGCTGGGTCACCCTGGCCGGCTACGACCAGCGGGCGCTCGGCCGCCATCTGACCGCCGCCGAACTCGACAAGGCGGCCCACGGGCGCAAGGTCTTCCTGCTGCACGACTCCGGGCACGGCTGCGTCGTCAGCACCGCCGTCCTCGACCTCCTCCCGGCCGGCGTCCCGCACACCGACGGCCTCCTCGTGGAGGCCGCGATGGGGGCCGCCCGCGCGCTGCGCCTGCCCCACTCCCAGCGGGAACTGGCCGAGGCGATCGGCCGCGCCGCCCGGACCTGCCTCGCCGAGGGCGTCACCGCCTGCGCCGAGGCCGGTGTCGGCGGCGCCCTCTTCGGCCACAGCCCGGTCGAACTCGGCGCCTACCAACTCGCCCACGACGAGGGCCTGCTGCCCCTGCGGGTGCAGCTGATGGTCTCCGCCGACCGGCTGCGCACGGTCGCCGCGCACCGGGGCGACGGCATCCCCCGGGCCCTCGACCTCGGCCTGCGCACCGGGTTCGGCGGCGACCGCCTCTCCCTGGGCGCCCTGAAGATCTGGACCGACGGCGGCATGATGGCCCGCACCGCCGCCCTCACCGACCCGTACGAAGGGCTGGACCACACCGGCCAGTTGCAGGACGACCCCGAGGCCCTCACCGCCCTGATCGTGGACGGCCACCGGGCCGGCTGGCAGCTCGCCGTCCACGCCATCGGCGACCGCGCCGCCGACCTCGCCCTGGACGCCGTGGAGCACGCCCAGCGCCACTGGCCGCGCCCCGCCGCCCGGCACCGCGTCGAACACGCCGGGCTGATCCGCCCCGACCAGCTCCCGCGCTTCGCCCGCCTCGGCCTCAGCGCGGTCGTCCAGCCCAGCTTCCTGCGGTACTTCGGCGACGACTACGCGGCCGTCATGGGCGAGAGACGCGCCCCGTGGCTCTACCGCGGCCGGTCCTTCCTGGACCACGGCATCCCCCTGGTCAGCAGCTCCGACCGCCCCGTCGCGGACGGATCGCCGCTGCGCGCCGTCCAGTTCATGGTGGAACGGGCCTCCGCCTCCGGCCGGGTGATCGGCCCGGACGAGGGCGTCACCGTCGACGAGGCCCTGCACGCCTGCACACTCGCCGCTGCCCGGGCCTGCCACTGGGAGGACACCCTGGGCAGCCTCACCCCGGGCAAGCGCGCCGACCTGGTCGTCCTCGGCGACGACCCGCGCGCCGTGGACCCGTCCCGGATCGGGGACATCGAGGTCGTGGGCACCTGGGTAGACGGCGCGCTCGTGTCCGGCGGGCCGTTCACCTGAGCGCGCCCGGCGCTCCCCGGGCCGGGCCCCGGCCCGCGTGTCAGGCCCCGGCGCGGTCCGCGTCCCCCTCGATGACCAGATGGCCGGAGCCGGTGAGGCGGCCGGTGCGGCCGGTGCGGTGGAAGCCGTCCCGGGTGAAGGCGCGGGGCCGGCCGGCGGAGTCGTTCCAGTAGGCGTCCGCGATGTGCGGGCCGCGGGCCAGGACATGGCCCGTGCAGCCGGGCGGCAGCTCGTTGTCCTGGTCGTCCACGACCCGCAGTTCGTCGCCGTGGCCCACCGGCCGGCCCTGGGTGGTGGCGACCGTCTCCGGGCTGTCGTCCAGGCGGGTGCACGTCAGCAGGCCCTCCGGTGTGCCGAACACCTGCTGGAGCGAGCAGCCGAGGGCGGGGCGCACCCGCCGGGCCGCCTCCTCGCCGAGCCGCCCGCCGATCACCTGGAGGACCCGCAGCCCGGAGATGTCGTACGCGGTGTGGGGCGCGGCCTCCGTCCACACCCGGGCGGTCGCCGCCGAGAGGCCGGTCACGGTGACCTGCTCGCTCTCGATGAGCCGGAAGCCCGTGTCGGGGGAGGCGTCCGGGGCCAGCACCACCCGGCCGCCCGCGCACAGCACCGCCAGCGGCCCGGGGGAGGCGAGCAGCGGGTCCGGGCCCTGGTCCGGCACACAGAGGTGGACACTCCGCCCGTCCAGGCCGCCCGCCTGCCCGGCGGCGCGCAGCAGCCGCAGATGGTCGCCGTGCGAGCGGGGCACCAGCCGGGGCGCCAGGGTCCCGGCGCCCGCGTACTGGAGGAAGGCCAGGTCCCCGGCCGAGGGCCCGGGCAGCTCACCGGGCTCGGCGGACACCTCGGCCAGGCTCTCGAAGTACCCCGGGTCGCCGCCGGCCACGAACACATGGCGCACCGAGGGCGCGTGGGCGCGGGCCGCCGCGGCGAGCGCCGGTCCCGCGACCGGCGCGCCCCCGGCCGCGCCGGAGGTCACCAGGGCCACCGCCCGGGTGGCCGACAGCAGCGCGGACAGCTCCCGGCGGCTCGGGGAGGCGGGCGCGAAGACCGGCACCGCGCCCGTCCGGAACAGCGCGAAGGCCGTCTCGAAGAACTCGGGCGTACGGGGGAGTTGGACGACGACCCGGTCCCCGCGCCGGATGCCCCGCGCGGCGAGCCCCGCGGCCAGCCGGTCGGCGCGCCGGTCGAGGGCGGCGTACGTCCAGGTGCGGCGGGCCGTGCCCCGGCCGGCCGGCGGCGCCACCAGGGCGAGCCGGGCCGGGTGCGCGGCGGCGCGGGCACGGAGCACCGCCCCGAAGGTGTCCTCGCGCCGTGCTCCGGCGCTCTCCGGGGCGTGGCCCGTGTACGGGTGGAGCGCGCTGTGAACGACCATGACCCCCTCCTGGCTATTAGGTAAGGCTAACCTAACAAACATCGTCCGCCGCATGGGCGCCGGTCGCCTGGTGTTCATGTGTCCGGAGGGCTTCAAGTGGCCCTCAGGGTCTGTTAGGTTAGGCTTACCTTAGTTAGGAGTTACCAATGGTCCTTGCCAAGGTCCGCACCGCCGGGCCGAGCAACGCGGAGCGCATCCGCTCCGTCGTCGCCGCAGCCACGTCGCTCAGCCTGACGACCGACGGCAGCAGCTACGACCTGATCGCGATGCACACCATCGACCGGCGGGGCCAGTTGAGGCTCCATCCGCCCGCGGACAGCCCGCTCGCCGTGCAGATCGCGTTCGCTCCCCGGGGGGTCCTGGCCGGGCTCCTGGAGTTCACCGACGTCGCCCCCACCGGCGTCCGGGACCGGGTCCGCTCCCGGGTCACCCTCTCGGGCTGGCTCACCCCCTGCGAGGAGCAGCCCACGGCCGGCGCCCTGGTCCTCCGCCTCGACGCCGCCCGGGCCGGGATCGAACGGCGCGGCCTGGTCGAGTACGTCGGACTGGACGAACTGGCCCTCGCCGAACCGGATGTGCTCGCCTGCCAGGAGGCGGCGATGCTCACCCACCTCGACGACGACCACCACGAGGTCGTGGAGCAGCTCAGCCGGCTCGTCGACCCGGAGGTGCTCCAGGGCGCCGTGCGGGTGCGCCCCCTCGCCCTGGACCGCTACGGCATCACGCTGCGCTGCGAGTACCCGCGCAGCCATGCCGACGTCCGGATCTCCTTCACCGGCCCCGTGCGCGATGCCGACGGCGTCGGCCCGCAGGTGGAATGGCTCCTGCGCCGCGCGGCGGCCGCCTGCCGCAAGCGCCGCAGCGGCGCGTCGTGACCGGGCCCCGGGCGGGCCGCACCGTCCGCCACGCCCCTGCCGGCGGGCCGCCGCCCGCCCGCGAACCGCACCGCCCGGCGCCGGCGGCCGGCATCCCGGCGGCCAGGACCGGCCACCGGGCGGGCGCGGCCCCGCACGACCGGGTCGCCGCGATCATCCGGGCCGCGCCCCTCGCCGCGGCCCTCGCCACCCCGCCCACCGCCCCCGGCCCGGCGGCCCCGCGCCCACGCCACCCGGGCGCGTGACGGCACCGGGGCGGGCGCGACCGGGCGCCCGCCCCGCCCCGCCCCGGGGCACATCCGTTCGCGGGCCACCCCCGGCACACCTCTCCCGCTCCGGCGTCGTTGGACACCCCGACCCGCCCGCAAGCACAGGAGCCCAGGTGCCGCGCACGACGCCCCCCACCGTCACCACGGTCCAGCACCCCTTCCCCGGCCAGACGACCCGCCCGGACGACACACGCCGGTCCGGCGTCACGGAGCACCGGCTCCGCGTCCAGGGCTATCGCTACGCCGCGCGGGTCGTGCGCAGCGCCGCACCGGTGGCCGAACCGGCGCTCGTCCTCGGCGGCTCCTCCCAGGACCGGTACTCCTGGACCCGGCACGAACGGCGGCTCGCCGAGGTGTGCGACGTCGTCACCGCCGACCTGCCCGGGTACGGCTCCGCCGACTTCCTGCCCGCCGACCGGGGCACGGACTTCCTCGCCGAGGCCGTCGCCCATCTGCTGGACGAACTCGGCCTGCCCCGGGTCAACCTGGTCGGCGCCTGCTTCGGCGGAGCCGTGGGCCTGCGCGTCGCCCAGCGCCATCCGCAGCGGATCGCCCGGCTGATGCTCGTCGGCATGACCCGGGCCATCCCGGCGGACTACGCGGCCGCGATGGTCCGCTGGGACGGGCTGATCCGGGCCGGCGACACCGCCACGGTCGCCCGCGAACTCGCCGACCGCTTCATGTCGCCGGCCGGCGCCGGCACCGTCCGCCGCCACGCGGCCGTCTCCCGCCTCGTCCACCAGCAGATCGCCGGGCAGAGCCCCGAGGAGATGGCCAAGTCGGCCGAGCACAACACCCGGCTGATGCGCCACGACTGGTACCGGGCGGACCCCCTGCCGGCCGTGCCGACCCTGGTGGTGACCGGCGAGCACGACACCCTCACCACCCCCGCCATGGGCCGGGACCTCGCCGCGCATCTGCCCGGCGCACGGTTCCTGACGGTCCGGGAGACCGACCACCTCGCCCCGATCGAACGCATCTCCGACTTCGCGGAGCTGATGGCCCGCTTCTGCGCCGGGGAACGCTACGACGATCTGCCGTACCTCGCACCCTGACGGTGCGGCCGGGGCGGCTCTCGCCGGGGGCCCCGGCCCGGCCCCGGAGCGGCGGATGCCCGGGCGGGAGACCTCACGTCTCCCGCCCGGGCATCCGGTGGAACCGGTCCGGTCAGCGGCCCCCGACCGGCTCACGACGGTTGCGCATCCTCAGCAGCACCACGCCCGCGACCAGCAGCGCGGCGCCCACGGCCGAGGGCCACAACTGCGCGCCGGTGGAGGCGAGGGAACCGCCCGCCGACTGCTGCGGCGCCGTGCCGCCCGCGGGGGAGGGGGCGGTGCCGTAACCGGCGCCGGACCCTTGCGGGGCGTCCGTGCGGTCCGCCGCCGAGGGCGCCGGGGCGGGTGCCGCCGCCGCGTCGCCCGCCTCCGGGGCGTCCTCCCGGACGGTGGGCGCGTCGCCCTTGCCGGCCGCCGGCTTGTCGCCGCCGTCGGCCAGGACATCGGGCGCGGGCCGGGCGTCCGGCGCGGTGGCGCCGTCGTCCGCCGCCGGCCGCCCGGCCGCCGGGCGGTCCGCCGGGGCGCCCTTGGCCGGAGCGGTGCCGGGGCGTCCGTCCTGGCCGCCGCCGCCCGCGCCGGAGCCGTCCTGCCCGGCCTGATCCTGGCCCTGGTCCGGGGCGCCGGGCTGCGCGGGTGCCTCCGTGCCACCGTTGCCGCCGTTGCCGCCCTGGCCCGGGTCGCCGCCGTCCTGGCCGCCGTTTCCACCGGTCGCGCCGGGGTTCTGACCGGGCTGCTCACCGGGGTCGCCGGGCTGCTCGGGCGCGCCGCCGCCACCGTTCTGACCGCCGCCGTCCTGGCCGCCGGTGTCCTGGCCGTCGCCGTCGCCCGGGGGCTGCTCGCCCGCGTCCGGCGGAGTGCCGCCCGTGTCGTCCGGGCCGCACTGACGGCCCTCGTTGACGCAGGCCACCAGCTCCGTCATCAGCGCCTCGTCGAAGACGTTGATGAAGTCGCCGTGGTCGGTGACGGGTTTGTGGAGTTGTTCGGGGAAGGAGTCGACGGCGAAGACGACGGGGTTGTCGCCG
>NZ_JBEXXN010000052.1:0-52559 GCF_040630445.1 Streptomyces sp. NPDC005805 | reverse complement strand
ACCCCCCTCCCCCCCCCCCCTCCCCCCCCTTCTGGCCCGGTGGCCCCGGCCCCGGCCCCCGCCCCCCCCGTTCCCCGGGTGGGCCCCCCCCGTGGTGGGGGCCGGGGCCCCCGGCCCCGCCGGCCCGGTCGTGGTGCTGGCTTCCACGCGTCGCCTCCGTCCGCTCCGGCCGTGGTGCGCCGCCGGGACGGGCCCGGGGCGACGGCACCTCCCAGCCTGTGGCGGAACGCGGCGCGGCGCGCGCCGGGAGCACCCGGCACGGGACGGCGGGGGCGGTGGAGACGGCGGGGGCGGTGGAGAACCGCGGCCGCCCGCGCGGGTCGGGCGCGGCGGCGCGGGGACCGGCCGCCGCCGTCCCGTCCCGTGCCGGGTCAGGCGCCGGGGCGCCGGTCGCCGGGCGCGGCGGTGTCGTCGTCGCCGTCGCGCTCCGGCGGCTCGGCGACGGGCCGGCTGCCCATGTTGCCGTAGCCGTGCATCTCGTGCGGGGTGAGCCGCCCGGGGGTCTGGTGCCCCTGCTCGGGGTCGATCTCGTCCGGTTCGAGGCGGGACTCGACGTGGGACTGGCGGTCCGGCGGGGTCGGCAGCTCGTCCCGCGTGGGCGCGGAGTCGCGGCGCCGGTTGGCGCCCTGCCGCCAGACGACGTACACGAGCAGGACCAGCAGACCGACCACGACGAGCAGGAAGACGATGACCGCCGGGGCTCCGTCGCTGGCGAGCTCGGTGGCGGTGTCGTGGGCCGATGCACTGTGAAGGGTCATGCCTACCGACTACCCCGTCCGGCGCCGATGACCGCCGTGATCGACCCGGACGGCGCACCCCGCCGCCCGGGTCGCGCGGGCACGCCCCGGGCCGGGGCTCAGCCGCGCAGCGAGCAGCGGTTCAGCAGGTCCGCGCCGTCGCCCCGGCCGGCGGCGGGAGCGGCAGGGTACGGCTCGGGGCGGGGCGCTCGCCGCGCCCGATCCAGGTCTCCAGGGCGGTGAACGCCGAGCGGTGGCACGGCGTCAGCGGACGCAGCCGGTCCGGGAACGCGTCGTACAGCGAGTCGACATGGGTGCCGCCCTCGACCCGGTAGTAGCGGAACAGTGAGCCCCGGCCCGCGTCGCGGACCATCCGCGCGTACACGTCCGAGCCCTCGCCGATCGGCAGCAGCACGTCGAGGGTGCCGTGCAGGGTGATCAGGGGTTTTCTGATCCGCCCGGTGAGCGCGATCTTCCGTACCGCCTCGCGGACCTCGCGGGGGCGCTGGCGGTAGGCGTAGTCCGCGTCGCACGCCGGGGTGCCCGGGGCGCAGAACGGGGTGCCGCCCTCCAGCGGGCCGTCGAAGCCGGGGTCCAGCTCCTCGCGGTAGATCCGCTGCGTCAGGTCCCAGTAGTACTGGTGGTGGTAGGGCCACAGGAACTCCGAGCCCGCCGGATACCCGGCCCGCACCAGCTCCCGGTGGGCGCGCGGCGCGCCCGGCCCGCCTGCCGCGTACACCGGGTAGTGGCGCAGCGCCGGGGGCAGGAAGGTGAGCAGGTTCGGGCCGTCGGCGCGCCAGAGGGTGCCCTCCCAGTCCACTCCGCCGTCGTACAGCTCGGGGTGGTTCTCCAGCTGCCAGCGCACCAGATAGCCGCCGTTCGACAGACCGGTGACCAGGGTGCGCCGGGGCGGGCGCTGGTAGCGCTGGGTGACGACCGCGCGGGCCGCCCGGGTCAGTTCGGTGACCCGGCGGTTCCACTCGGCCACCGCGTCCCCGGGGGCCGTGCCGTCCCGGTGGAAATCCGCGCCGGTGTTGCCCTTGTCGGTGGCGGCGAAGGCGTAGCCGCGCGCGAGCACCCAGTCCGAGATCGCCCGGTCGTTGGCGTACTGCTCGCGCACGCCCGGCGAACCCGCGATCACCAGGCCGCCGTTCCAGCGGTCGGGCAGCCGCACGACGAACTGCGAGTCCCGCATCCAGCCGTGGTTGGTGTTGCCGGCCGAGTCGTCCTGGAAGTGGCCGTCCAACTGGATGCCCGGCACCCCGCCGGGGGTGGCGAGGCCCGCGGGGGTGAGTCCGGCCCAGTCGGCGGGGTCGGTGTGACCGGAGGCGACGGTGCCGGCGGTCGTCAGCTCGTCGAGGCAGGCGGCCGTCACCCGCTGGGCGCCCGGCACCCGCAGCTCGGCGACGCCGGCGCAGTGCCCGGCCCCGCCCGCCGGCGGGGCGGACTGCCGGGCGACGGCGGGCACGGCGGTGACGCAGAGCAGCAGGGCGGCCACCGTGGCGGCGCGCGGCAGCAGCCGGTGGCCCGGGCGGTGGGGCGGGGGAGCGGGGACGGTGCCCGACGGCGGGGTGGAGCGCACGGTACGGCCTCCTGGGACGCGTGAGAGGGACAGGGGGAGGTGCGGGACCGGCTCAGGGGCAGGCGCCGTCGGCGACGACGTAGTGCCCCGGCGGGGACTCCTTGAGGGTGTGGGTGACGAACGTGTTGTAGAGCCCCATGTCCTGGCCGGACCCCTTGGCATAGGTGCGCCCGCCACTGGTGGTGGCCCGGCCCGCCTGCACATGGGCGTAGTTGCTCGCGGTCCAGCAGACGGCGCCGCCCGCCGTGGTGGCCGTGACCGGCGCGGAGCGGGCGCCCTCGGTGCCGTCCGTGTCGAGGGCCGCGACCGTGTACGTATGGCGGGACCCCACGCTCAAGCCGGTGTCCGTATGGGCCGCCTCTATGGGGCGGGCCACCACGGTGCCGTCCCGGCGGACCGCGTAACCGGTCGCGCCCGGGACCGCGTCCCACCGCAGGGAGACCGTGCTGCCGGTGGTGCCCGTCACGGTCAGCCCGGTGGGTGCGGGCAGGGTCCCCGGGTCCGGTTCGCCTCCGCCCGTCAGCCCGAAGAACCCGGCGATCCAGCGGCCGGAGCAGATCGAGTCGATGAAGTGCGCGGTCCCCGTGGCGCCGCAGTTCTCCGGGCCGCTGCCCGGGTCCACGGGTGTGCCGTGGCCGGTCGACGGCACCCGGTCCACCTCCACCGCGACCCGGCCGGCCCCGTCGAGGTACTGCTCGCGCCGGGTGCCGTTCGGGCCGATGGTGTCCGTCCGGTCCGGGCTCTGGCCGATCCCGTGCACCGCCGTCCACTGGTCCCGCAGCTCGTCCGCGTTGCGCGGGGCGACGGTGGTGTCCCGGTCGCCGTGCCAGACCGCCACCCGCGGCCAGGGCCCGCCGTGGGACGGATGGGCCTCGCGCACCCGCTGCGCCCAGGCCGCCGGCGTCCGGTCCGACCCCGGGCTCATACAGGGGTACGGGCCCGCGTCCCGGGCGCAGTCGTACGGGAGGCCCGCGACGACCGCGCCCGCCTCGAACACGTCCGGATAGGCGGCCAGCATCACCGCGGTCATCGCGCCGCCCGCCGACAGCCCGGTCACGAAAGTGCGGCCCGGGTCGGCCCCGTAGGCGCTCTCGGCGTGCGCCACCATCCGGCGGACCGACTCCGCCTCGCCCTGGCCGCGCCGGTTGTCCGTCGCCTGGAACCAGTTGAAGCACCTGCTCAGGTTGTTCGCCGAGGTGGTGCCCGCGAACACCAGCAGGAAGCCGTGGCGGTCCGCGAGCTCCGTCAGGCCCGCGTTGTCCGCGTACAGCTGCGCGCTCTGGGTGCAGCCG
Organism: Streptomyces sp. NPDC005805; assembly: GCF_040630445.1. Lineage (NCBI taxonomy): Bacteria > Bacillati > Actinomycetota > Actinomycetes > Kitasatosporales > Streptomycetaceae > Streptomyces > Streptomyces sp. NPDC005805. Next base: position 48,948 of record NZ_JBEXXN010000052.1, on the reverse strand, counting down.
TGCAGGGCCACGACCACGGCCGGCTGCGGCGGCAGCGACGCCGGCCGGTACACATACATCTCCAGCGCGCCCGGGTTCGCGCCGAAGGACACCACCCGCTCCAGGGGCACCGCCGCCCGGGCGGACGGGGCCGGGGCGAACCACAGCCCGCCCAGCAGGACGGCCAGCACCGCGAGCAGCCGCCCGAGCGGACGGCGGGCACCCGGGGAACCCGGGACCGGGCGCGGCCGGACGCGCTCCGGCCGCCCTTCACGACGAGACATCCGAACCTCCCGCAGCCGACGGTGACGCCGGTCACGGTAGGAAGGGACCGTGGGTGCGGGACATGGTGACGGCACCCATAGCGGTGCCCCACGACGCCTCGCCGCACCCCCTTGCGCGACAGCGCCCCGCGCGCTAACGGCCGCCGCGCGCAAGGCCGTTCGGGCGGCGGCGGCCGGGAGCTCCGGTCAGACCGCGGCCCGCGGCGCGGACTGCGGACCCGGGCTCGGCGGCGCGTCCGGAGCGGGATCGGAGGCGGGATCGGACGCGGGCGGCGGCGCCTGCTCCGACGCGGGCTGGGAACCCGGCTCGGACGCGGGCGGCGGCTCCTCGGAGGGCGGCGGCGCGGACGGCGGGTCCTCGGGCGGGGGCTGCTGCTCGGACGGCGGCTGCTCCGAGGGCGGATCGCCCCCCGGGTCCTCGGAGGACGGCGGCGACTCACCGGGCGACCGGTCCGGCGAGTCGGACGGGTCCGGCTTCGGCGAGCCGTCACGGGACGGCTCCTCCGTCTCCTTGTCGCCCTTGCCGGTGGTGTCGCCCGCGGGACGCGCGATCCAGCCCTCGGACTCGGCGTCGTAGAGCACGAACTCCTTCACCGGCTTCTCGGCCGGGGCCACCACCACGACCTCCGACGCCCGGTAGCCGGGCCACGGGTCCCCGACCACCTTCGGGGTCGTGTCCTGGGCGACGGGCGGCAGCAGCGGGTTCCCGCAGGCGCAGCGCGCCCGCGGCACGCCCCGGTCGTCGACCAGCACGGCCGTCCCGGCCTGGAGCACCGCCTGGTAGGAGGTCGGACCGCCGTCCCGGAAGCCGTGGTTGGTCACCCGGGTGTCCATGCGCAGCTGCACGGGCGTCAGCGACCGCAGATACGCCGGGACCCGGTCGGGCGCGATGTCCTGCACCTCGGCGAAGGCCCGGTTCCGGTCGGGGGCGTCCGACAGGAAGCGCACCTGCTTCTCCACGTCGCAGCTCGCGACGTCACGCGTCCCGCCGTACAGCCCCGGCGAGGAGCCGCGCACACTGCGCGTGGCCTGGGTGCCGGTGGGGCTGCGCTCGGGGGACCGGGACGCCTCGGGCGGGGCCGCGTCCCGGGCCGTCGACTCGGTGAACGGGTCGGGACCGCTGGTGCTTGCCGCCTGGAGGAAGACCTCGCCCTGCTCACCGCCGCCGCTGCCGCCCGGTCGGGTCAGCACCACGGCGGCGACCACCGCGGCGATCACCACACAGGACACCAGCGCGATCCGGGGCGCCGACCGCCACCAGGGCCGCCCCGGCCCGCCGGAGCCGGCGTGCGCGCCGCCCTCCGGCCCACCTGGACCACCCGGCCCCGGGCCGCCGGCACCGCCCGGGCCGCTCGGCGGACCGGACGCGCCCGAGCCGCCCGGACCGGGTGGCGGAGAGCCGGGGGACGAGGAGTCCGGGCGCGTCGCACCCGGCTGCGAGCCGCCCGACAGCGGCCCGGACGGCGGACCCGTCGGACGGTCGGACGACGGCGGACCGGCGGGCGGGTGCCCGGACGACGGGGACCCCGAGGATCCGGACGGTGACGGAGGTTCGGTACTCATGGGGCGCTTCTTCCCTGAGCAAGACGCGGACGAGGCGCGCGGTCCGCGGGCCTCCCCCTCCCCGCCCATTGTCTGCCCGGCGGCCGTGGGGCCCGCAAGTCGTCTGCCCGGCCCGCCCCGGGCCCCGCACGCGGACGCGGTCGGCTCCTCCCGGGGCGCGCCCCCGCCGCGCCCTGTTTAGCGTGGCCGTGTGAGCGACCACGCAACGACCGACCCGGCCGCGCCGCCGCGCGCCGCACACGGCTGGCCCCAGGCACTGCTGGCCGTGGTCGCCGGACTCGTGGCCATGATCGTCGTCGCGGCGCTGGGCCTGTGGGCGGCGGGGGCGGCCGACCTCCCGGACGGCGCCTATGTGAAGGTCGTCGCCGCGGTCGTCGTCCTGGCCGCCGGCGGGTCCGTCGAGGTCGCGGGGGACGCCGGCGCGATCGCCGAGACCGACGCCGGACTGACCGCCCTCCCGCTCTCCGTCACCGTCGCCGGGGCCCTCACCGTCGCCGCCGGCTTCCTGCGGCCGCTGCGCCGCCGGGCCGTGGCGGGAGCGCCCGAACTCGCCGGCTGGGCCCTGCGGATCGCCGTGCTGTGGCTGCTCGGCCTCACCGGGCTCGCCGTCCTCGCCCGCCACACCTTCGAGATCACCTTCGACGACCCCACCGGCGGTGTCATCGGCGACCTCTTCGGCGTCGAACCGCGCGTCGGCTTCCGCACCGAGGTCCCGCAGACCCTGGTCATCGGACTGCTGTGGCTGGCCGGGGTGCTCGCCCTCGCCCTGCTCGTCTCGCGGGGCGCGCCGCTGCCCTCCCGGCTGCTGCGCTTCCAGGAGGGGGTCCGCCCCGCCGCCCACGCCATGGTCGTGCTGCTCCTCGCCACCCTCGCCGTCGGACTGGTCATCGGGCTGGTGGTGGCGGCCACCCGCGGGCACCCCGCCGACACCTTCGCCGTCATCCTGCTGGGCCTGCCCAACCTGATGTGGCTCGCCCTGACCGTGGGGCTCGGCGGGGCGTGGCAGGGGCGGGTGGAGGGTCCCTTCGGGCTGCCCATGCCGCAGGTCCTCGACCAGGTGCTGCGCACCGGCGACCTCTCCACGGTGGACCTCGGCACCCTGACCGGACGCGACGGGCGGGCCTGGTGGCTCTTGGCCGGCGCGGTGGTCCTCGTCCTCGCGGCCGGCTTCCTCATGGCCGTACGCTCCCCGGCCCGGATCCCACCGTGGCGGCACGCCCTGCACCTGGCCGTCGCCCTCGCGGTCACCGTGCTGTGCGTGTCGCTGCTGGCCCGTGTCGAGGCGCACTACGGCCTCTCCCTGCTGGGCATCGGCGACCTCGGGGGCGACCTCGGCGGCGAGGTGTCGCTGCGGCCGAGACTGTGGCAGAACATCGGGCTGGGCGCGGCCTGGGGGCTGGTGGCCGGGTTCGTCGGGGGCCTGCTCGCCACGCGTTTCCGGCACCAGGGCGAGGCCCCGCCGAAGGACTGACCCACCCGTGAAGGCGTGAAGGACCGACCCGGCCGTCCGACCGGGCGCGGTACGGGGTCATTCCGCGGCGGCCCCGCGGAACACCGGGCGGGCCCAGCGCGGGGGCTCGGGCGGGCGTCCCGCCCCGTCCTCGTCCCCCGGACCACCGCCCGGCCCGACCACCCGGGTGGGCGTGCGGGGCTTCCCGGCGCGCGCCGCGGCCCGCAGCGCCGCCACAAAGCCGGTGCATGAACCGAACCGGTCCTCCGGGGCCTTGGCCAGCGCCTTGCCGAGCACGGCGTCGACGGCCGCGGGCAGATCCGGCCGCTGCTCCGTCAGCGGCGGCGCGGGGTCGTACTGGTGGGCCCAGAGCAGCGCCATGTCGTCGTCCCGCCGGAACGGCGGCGCCCCCGCCAGGGTCTCGAACACCACGCAGGCGAGGCTGTAGACATCGCACCGGCCGTCGGTCGGACGGCCCGAGATCTGCTCGGGGGCCACATAGTCCAGCGTCCCGACGAACTGGCCCACGGTGGTGAAGCCGGTCAGCGACAGCGACTTCTTCGTCAGCCCGAAGTCGGTCAGGTAGACGTGCTCGGGGTGCTCGCTGTCGGTGCCCTCGGCGACCAGGATGTTCCCCGGTTTGACGTCCCGGTGCACCAGGTCGTGCGCGTGCGCGGCGTCCAGCGCGGAGGCCACCTGGGCGGCGATCCGGCCCGCCGTGGGGAACGGCAGCGGGCCCTGGCGGTCCAGCAGGACGCGCAGGTCCTGCCCGGCGACGTAGCGCATCGCGATGTAGAGCATCCCGTCGGTCTCGCCCGCCTCGAACACGGGGACGATGTGCGGGTGGTCGATGGATGCGGCCACCCGCGACTCATGGCTGAAGCGCTGCCGGAAGGTGTCGTTCCGGGCGAGTTCGGGCGCGAGCAGCTTGAGCGCGACGGTGCGGTCCAGCCGCAGGTCGCGGGCCCGGTACACGACGGCCATGCCGCCGCGGCCGATCTCGCGCTCCACGAGGTAGTCGGCGACCTTGCGGCCGACCAGCTCGGACGGGCGCCCGGCGTGCGGTGAGGCGGCCTCCGCCATCACCCCTCACCGCCTCGCGGGTCCGCCCGGTCCGCCCGGTCCGCCCGGTCCGGGCGGTCCGGCCGGCCGGGGGCCGGGGCCTCCACGACCCGGGTGGGCTCGTGCGGCCCCTCCACGGGGGCGACGACGCGGGTGGCCTCGGGGGCACCGGGCGTTTCGGGCGCCGGCGCGACGACGCGCGTCGGCTCGGGCGCGTCCGCCGGTTCCGGCGCGGGGGTGACGACGCGGGTGGGCTCCGGGGTCTCGGGTGCGGGGTCCGCGACGCGCGTCGGCTCGGGGGCGTCGGGTGCCGGGGAGACGACGCGCGTCGGCTCGGGGGCCTCCGGGGCGGGCGCGGCGGCCTCCGGGGCCGGGGTCGCGCCGACGAGGCGGGTGGCGTCCGGGAGCTGCGCGTCGCCACCGGTGCGGGGCGCGGCGTCGTCGCGTTCCGCCGCCCCGGGCGCGTCCGGCTTCCGCTGCCGTGGCTCCGGCGACACGACCCGGGTGGGCTCGTGCGCCGCCGGCTCGCCTGCGTCACCGGGCGTCGGCCCTGGAGCGGGCCGGGCGGCGTCCGCGTCCGGGTCCACGACCTGGGGCGGTTCGGGGCCGGGCCCCGGGGGCCCGGCGGCGTCCGGGGCCGGGGCGGGGGACGCGGCGGGCGCCCCCGGAACCGGGTCCGCGCCGCCCGGCTCCGGGGGCGACGGGCCCGCGACGGGCGGGGACCCCGCCGTCAGCGTCGTCAGGCGCGCCCCGTCGCAGTGCACCCACCGTTCGTGCTCCGCGTCGAAGAGCCACATCGACTCCCCGTCCACCACCATCCCGACCCGCAGCCCCTGCGTGCGCCGCCGGTAGCCCTCGCCGTCCGTGCGGCCGGCCGCCAGGTCCTCCGCCGCGCGGCGGTAGCGGCCCAGCGAGTCCTCGACGCGCGCCAGCAGCGGCCGGGGGTCCTCGGCGGACTCCGTCGGATTCCCCGCCGGGGGCGGCTCGGCGGGGACGGGGACCAGCAGCCGCCCGTCCACCCACGCCGACCAGCCGTTGACGCACAGGACCTGCGCCCAGTCGCCGCGCCGCTCCAGCAGCTGCACCGGCAGCAGCGGGTCCATGGGCGCGGTGGGACGGGCGGTGTCGGGGGTCTCCCAGGCCGGCATCCCGGCGCGGGGCACGACATGGGTCGGGGCGAAGTCCCAGCTCGTCACAGGCGCCTACTTCCGCATGATCGCGGGCTCGTGCCGCCGCAGCAGACGGGCCACCGCGAAGCCGAACAGCGCGGACAGCACGACCAGCATGCCCATGTCGAGCAGCCAGATCCCCACCGAGTGCGCGAACAGCGGGTCACTGCTCAGCTCCCCGGGCACGATCCGGCCCAGGTCGATCGTCCCGGCCATCGCCGCCAGCGCCCAGCGCGACGGCACCAGCCAGGCGAGCTGCTCGATGACCGGCACGCCGTCCAGCTCCAGCAGGGCCCCGCAGAAGACGACCTGGACGATCGCGAGGAGGACCAGCAGCGGCATGGTGACCTCCTCCTTGCGCACCAGGGCCGACACCAGCAGACCGAGCATCATCGCGGTGAACGCCAGCAGGGCCACGGCGAGGGTGATCTCGACCAGCGGGAGGGTCACCACGCCCTCGCCACCGGGGGCGTTGAGGTCCACACCCGCGAGCGCGACCAGCGTCAGCACGACCGCCTGCACCACCGTGACCGTGCCCAGGACGACGATCTTCGACATCAGATACGCCGATCTGGACAGCCCGACCGCCCGTTCCCGCCGGTAGATCACCCGCTCCTTGACCAGTTCGCGCACCGCGTTGGCCGCACCCGTCAGCACCCCGCCCACACACAGGATGAGCAGCGCGTTGAGCGCCGTCTCCCGGTCCAGGACGCTGCCCGCGAGGGCCCGCGCCATCGCACCCATCACAAAGGGCAGCGCGATCATGATGACCAGGAAGGTCCGGTCCGCGGCGAGGGCCGCCGCGTACCGGCGCACCAGGGTCCGCAACTGGGCGCCCCAGCTCTGCGCCTTCGGCGGCGGCGCCACCGGCCCGGTCGCCGGACCGGCGGGGACGGGCGGCTGGGCGGTCGCGCCCGCGACGTACCGGTCATGGAAGGGCGAGGCCGCGTAGGCCCCCGCCCAGTCCCGCTCCCGGTCGGTCTCGAACGCCTCGAAGGCCTCCGGCCACTGCTCGGTGCCGAAGTACGCGAGGGCGTCCTCCGGCGGGCCGTAGTAGGCGATCCGGCCGCCCGGCGCGAGGACCAGCAGCCGGTCGCACACATCCAGGCTGAGCACGCTGTGCGTGACCACCACGACCGTGCGCCCGTCGTCGGCGAGCCCGCGCAGCATGTGCATCACCGAGCGGTCCATCCCGGGGTCCAGGCCCGAGGTGGGCTCGTCGAGGAAGAGCAGGGACGGTTTCGTGAGCAGTTCGAGGGCGACGCTGACCCGCTTGCGCTGGCCGCCGGAGAGGCTGTGGATGGGCTGGTCGGCCCGTTCCTCCAGGCCCAGTTCGCGGATCACCTCGGCGACGCGCTCCTGGCGCTCCGCGCGGGCGGTGTCCTGCGGGAAGCGCAGTTCGGCCGCGTACCCGAGGGCCCGGCGGACGGTCAGCTGGGTGTGCAGGATGTCGTCCTGGGGCACCAGGCCGATCCGCTGGCGCAGTTCGGCGTAGTCGCGGTACAGGTCGCGCCCGTCGTACAGGACCGTCCCGGAGTCGGCGGGCCGCAGCCCGGTCAGCGCGTTGAGCAGGGTGGACTTCCCCGCGCCGCTCGGGCCGACCACCGCGAGCAGGCACTTCTCGCCGACGGGGAAGGACACATGGTCCATGAGGGTCTTGCGGCCCCGGTCCACGGAGACGGCGAGGTCCTGTACGTCGAGCGAGACCTCGCCGGTGTCCACGAACTCCTGGAGCTGGTCGCCCACCAGGCAGAACGCGGAGTGGCCGATGCCCACGATGTCGCCGGGCCGCACCGGGGCGCGGCCGACCGGGCGGCCGTTGAGGTAGGTGCCGTTGTGGCTGCCGAGGTCGGCTATCTCGTAGCCGCCGTCGGCGAGGGAGCGCAGTTCGGCGTGCCGGCGGGAGACGATCAGGTCGTCCACCACGAGGTCGTTGTCGGGGGACCGGCCGATGCGCACGGTGCGGGCGGGCAGCGGGCGGACCGTGGTGGGGCGGCGGAAGGTTCCGGTGGCGGAGGGCATGGACACCGAGGAGGGGCGCGCGGCTCCGGCTCCGGGGCGCTGTCGGTCGGCCCCGGGCCGCTGCCGCTCGGGTCCGGGCGGCTGTCCGTCCGGACCGGCCGGGGCCGCGGGTGCTTGTCCGGGCGCGGCTTCGCGGGCGGGCGCGGGCGCCGGTTCGGGGGCGGGTGGCGCGGCGCGGGCCGGGGAGCGGCCCACCAGGGTGGCGCTCGGGCCGTCCGCCGCGCTGCCGAACCGGATCACGCTCCCGGGGCCGACGCTCCACTGCCGGATGCGATGGCCCTCGGTGTACGTGCCGTTGGTGCTGTCCTCGTCGTGGACGGTCCAGTGGTCGTCGACCGCGTGCAGCACCGCGTGGTGCCAGGAGACGCGTGCGTCGTCGATCACGATGTCGCTGAGGGGGTCGCGGCCGACGTGGTAGTCCCGGCTCGGACTCAGCACCGTGGATCCGCTGTCGGTTTCCACGAGGAGTTCGGGCGCCGTCGGTGCGACAGGGCGCTCTGCCATGTCCGAATTCTAACGATCTGCCCGTCCGGCCGCCCGGCGGTCCGGCCGTGGTGCGAACCCTGGCGCAGGTCACGCACCCCGGCCGTCTGATTGCGCCGACCGAGCGCGGGCCGTGCGGGTTGCGGGTCCGGCCGGGCCGGGTCATCCTCGTGGTGACCCAGAAGCGACAAGTGCTCACTCTTCGTACTCGGGGTTCCAACCCGTCCAGCGAATGACGGGCCGTCGCGGTGAGGAGCCACGTTCATGAACGTCCCGGTTGCCGCCTGTCACTACATCGTCGAAGTGCCGGCATCGCCCGAACGCATCCCGCAGATCCGGCGCATCGTCGCTGCGCATCTGCGCTACTGGAGTCTCGCGCCGCATGTCGAACCGGTCTGCAGCGCGGTCGACGAACTCGTCGACAACGTCGTCCGGCATGTCTCCGGCGACAAGACCTGTGTGGTCGAACTCCGCTCGACGGGGAGCCGTCTGGTGGTCTCGGTCGCCGACCACGACCGGCGGCTGCCGCCGGTCCACACCTCCGCCCCGGTACGCGGGGGCCTCGCCAAGGTCGCCAAGCTGAGCGACAGTTGGGGAACCTGCGGTACCGAGGACGGCAAGGTCATCTGGTTCAGCCGGCGGGTCAAGGAGGCCGAGCGGGTCCTGCGGGGGCCGCGCGCGCCGCGGGTGCCCGCCGTCGAGTTCCGTCCGCTGCCGCTTCCCGTGGCGGCCGAGGCCGCCGAGGCGGCCGCGATCGAGGTCGCCGCGGTGAGCTGACGGGCACCGCTGCAGGGGCCCGGGGCCGAGCATCCGTGCTCGGCCCCGGGGCGCGTTCCGGGCCGGCGGCCGGTCCCTCGGGTCGGTCTCGTGGTCTGCCGGTCTCGCGGGGTGCCGTCGCGGTGGGTCCGCCGGCCGCCGCCGGTCCGTCTCGGTGGGCGGGGGCGCCGGTGGTGGTCAGGCCGCGTTGCGGTCCGGGTGGGCGGGGTGGCCCGGGCCCGGCCTCGGGCCGCCGGCCGCCAGGGGGAGGGCGGCGACCAGGCCGAAGAACCGCGCCTCGTTCCCCGCGAGTCCGACCGCGGTGAGCGCCGCGTCCGCCTCCGCCATCGGGCCGGTCAGCAGCGGCAGGGCGTGCGGCGCGTGCCCCGGGTCGGCGAGCGCGGCCCGCGCGGTCTGCAGCAGCCGTACATACGCCTGGGCGGCGGCGAGTTCGGGTTCGTTCATCTCGCTCTTCCCCTCGTGAAGGTGTCGGACCGTCAAGGATGTCGTGGACCACTGACAACGGGGTGACGGGAGGGCAGGAGGGGACGGCGAAGGGCCGGCGGTCCGCCTGGTGGCGGGGCCGCCGGCCCTCGGTGCAGATGGTGCGGTGTACCGGTGCCGCTAGAAGACGCTCACGCCGTACGCGTTCAGCGCCTCCACCACCGGCTGGAAGAACGTGGTGCCGCCGGACGAGCAGTTGCCGCTGCCGCCCGAGGTCAGGCCGAGGGCGGTGGTGCCGGCGAACAGCGGGCCGCCGCTGTCACCGGGCTCGGCGCAGACGTTGGTCTGGATCATGCCGTAGACGACGTCGCCGCCGCCGTAGTTGACCGTCGCGTTGAGGCCCGTGACGGTGCCGCTCCGCAGTCCGGTGGTGGAGCCGCTGCGCTGGACGGACTGGCCCACGGACGGGTTGGCCGCCGAGGTGATGTCCCGGTAGCTGCCGTTGTAGAGGTACACCCGGCCGTCGGCCGCCGCGGAGTTGGAGTGGCGGATCAGGCCGTAGTCGTTGACGGGGAAGCTGCTGCCGGCGCGGCTGCCCAGCAGTGCCGTGTTGGCCGAGTTGGTGTACCAGGTGCTCGCGCTGTCGGTGCAGTGGCCGGCGGTCAGGGCGTAGTAGGTGCTGCCGCTGCGCACGTTGAAGCCGAGCGAGCAGCGGCCGCCGCCCGCGTAGATGGCCTGGCCGCCGGCGATGAGCTTGGTGAAGGTGCCTTCGGTGCGGTTGATCTCCAGGGCGCCGGCGCGGTTGCCGGCCTGCTCCTTGATTCTGGCGATCTCGGCGGCGGTGACGGTGGAGTCCACCGTGACGACGACCTTGCCGGTCGCCTTGTCGGTGTACCAGGCGGTGCCCGCCACGTCGGCCTGTGCGACCGCCTCACCCGCCTGGGCGAGCTGGGCGGCGGTGGCCTTGGCGGGCGCGGGCTCGGCCAGGGCCGAGGGGGCGGCAAGCGCGGTGGCGGCGACGAGGGCGGACGCCACGGCGATCAGCCGCACGCCCTTCGCGGTGCCGCCGAGGGGGGACAGGCGCTTGAGATTCACTGCATCCTCCGGTGGGGGATCCGGGGCCCGTTGGGTGGGCGGGCCCTTGGAAGGGCGATCACCGGGCGTCCGGCGGAGTGGTCCGCCATGTGCCTGACAATCGCCACGACAGGAATCCTGGGTTCCGGAGGGGCATGCCACAAGATCGCCTTTCGGCCGCTCTACGCGCGTCCGCCCGGTGATCGCGGCGGTCCCGGGATTCGGAGGGGTCCGGGGCGGCCGGGCGGTGGGGGTGCGGGGGCGTGAGTGCCGCCGGGAGCAAACGATTCGGTTGTTTGCTCGTCAACCACCTCCGCGAAGGAGGGCCCCCGGAAAAGGAGCTTCCGGCTCCGCATTTGTGCCGGAGCGTAATCGAGTGAAGCCGTGGCGTGTGTACACACCGTTTGCGACGGTGTCCCAGGGCGGGGGGGCCCGTGTGGTCGGGGCCCATGTGCCGGGCGCACATGGGCCCGAAGGCCATGGGCGCCCCACCCATATGCCGCGATCGGCCCTGTTCGCGCAGCGCCCGCCGGTGTCCGGATCCCGACCGTCGTACGGTGAGCCCATGTGCTGGAGCGCCACAGCCGACCTCGTGGCCGGTACCGCGATCTCGGCCGCCGGGATCGCCGCCGTCGCCGGCACCCTCCACCACGGCCGGGTCCGCGAACTCCCCCTCGCCGCCCTTCCCCTCCTCCTCGGCGCCCACCAGCTCGTGGAGGCCGCCGTATGGCATACGGGCGGCGGCACCGGTCCCGCCACCACCGCCTGGGCCGTGATCGCGCTGCCTGTGCTCGCCGCCTGGGTACCGCTCGGCGTCCTGCTGGCGACGCCCCCGTCCGGCCGCGCCCGCCTGTACACGCCCGCCGTGGTGGGCGCGGTCACCGCGGCGGTACTCACCTGGGTGCTGGCCACCCGGACGGTCGGCGCCGAGGTGCGGGAGCGGACCGTCGGCTACGCGATCGGCCTGCCCCACGCGGGCTGGCTGCTCGCTGGCTATCTCCTGGCCACGGTCGGCTCGCTCCTCCTCGCCCGGGACCGTGTGCTGCGGCTGCTCGGCGTGCTGACCGGGGTGTCCGCCGCGGCCTGCGCCGTGCTGTGGCGGACGGCGTTCGTCTCGACCTGGTGCGCGGCCGCCGCGCTGGCGTCCCTGGTGCTCGTCGCGTGGGCGCTGCGCCGCACCCCGTCCGGCTCCCGCCCGGCCCCGCGCCACCCGGCCGGCCCGGCCGCCCCCGCCCGGTAGGGCCGGCCCCCGCCCGCAGGCGCGGCCCGGTCGCAGGCCCGCGCCCGGCGGGTGAGGCTGGAGAGGGCGGGTACCCGCGCACGGACGGCCGGCGTCGTGCTTCGTCCGGTGCCGGACGAAGCACGACGCCGGGACGGAGCACGAAGCCCGGCGGAGCAGAACGCACGCACGACGGAAGGCTGAGCACCGTGAACACAGCACAGGAGCACGAGGAGTCGGTCGTGGTGACGCTCACCGGCTGCTCCCGGGAGGACGCCGACGCCGTCTTCCGCGCCCTCGGCAGGTCGTACGACTCGGACCGGGCCGCCCACGAGACACCCCAGTACACCAAGCGGCAGGACCGGACGGTGTGGACGACCACCTTCGAGGTCTCCCACCCGCACGGCAAAGCCGAGCCCGTCCGGCTGGCCGCCCCGGTGACCGTCGAGCTCCAGGGCGGCTACTGGGCCGTCGACCGGATGACCGAGACCCTGGAGACCAGCTTCGACGTGCGCCAGGAGGGCATGGCGGCCGGCGACCAGGAGAAGGACGTACAACTCCGCCTGGCCAGCGGCGTCCACACCTGACCCCTCCCTCCCCCCACGGAAGCCGCCGCCCCCGGCAGCACGACCGAGCAGCACCACCGAGGAGAGCCTTCATGCCCATCGCCACCGTCAACCCCGCGACCGGCGAGACGATCGAGACCTTCGAGGCGTACGACGAGAAGGAGGTCGAGCGCCGGATCGCCGCCGCGCACGCCGCGTACGAACGGCACCGCGCGACCTCCTTCGCCGAGCGGGCCGCGCTGCTGCACCGCGCCGCCGACCTCCTCGACGGCGACCAGCAGGACATCGCCCGCACCATGACCGTCGAGATGGGCAAGCCCGTCGCCGCCGCGCGGGCCGAGGCGGCCAAGTGCGCCAAGGCCATGCGCTGGTACGCCGACCGCGCCGAGGGCCTGCTCGCCGACGAGCACCCGGACGAGGCCGATGTCGCCGACTCCGGCGCCTCGCGGGCCCTCGTCCGCTACCGGCCCCTCGGCGTCGTCCTCGCCGTCATGCCGTGGAACTTCCCGCTCTGGCAGGTCGTCCGCTTCGCCGCCCCCGCGCTGATGGCCGGCAACACGGGCCTGCTCAAGCACGCGTCCAACGTCCCGCGGACCGCCCTCTACCTGGAGGACCTGTTCCGGCGGGCCGGATACCCGGAGGGCTGCTTCCAGACCCTGCTGATCGGGTCCGGGGCCGTGGAGGGCGTGCTGCGGGACCGCCGGGTCGCCGCCGCCACCCTCACCGGCAGCGAGGGCGCCGGCCGGGCCGTGGCCTCCGTGGCCGGTGACGAGATCAAGAAGACCGTCCTCGAACTCGGCGGCAGCGACCCCTATATCGTCATGCCCTCCGCCGACCTGGAGAAGGCCGTCGCCACCGCCGTGACGGCCCGCGTCCAGAACAACGGCCAGTCCTGCATCGCCGCCAAGCGCTTCATCGTCCACACCGAGGTGTACGACGCCTTCCGCGACCGCTTCACCGCCGCCATGCGGGGCCTCGGCGTCGGCGACCCGCTGGACGAGGGCACCGCCGTCGGCCCCCTCGCCACCGAGCAGGGCCGCGCCGACCTGGAGGAACTGGTCGACGACGCGCTCGCCAAGGGCGCGAGCGCCGAGTGCGGCGGCCGACGCCCGCCGGGGCTCGCCCGGGGCTGGTACTACGAGCCCACCGTCCTCACCGGCGTCACCGAGGACATGCGCATCCACCGCGAGGAGACCTTCGGCCCGGTCGCCACCCTCTACCGGGTCGCGGACGCCCGGGCGGCCGTGGACATCGCCAACGACTCCGACTTCGGCCTCAGTTCCAACGCCTGGACCCGGGACGCCGGCGAGGCCGAACTGTTCGCCCGCGACCTGGTGGCGGGCGGGGTGTTCTTCAACGGGATGACCGCCTCCCACCCCGCCCTCCCCTTCGGCGGCGTGAAGCGGTCCGGCTACGGGCGCGAGCTGTCGGCCCACGGCATCCGCGAGTTCTGCAACATCACCACGCTCTGGTACGGGAAGGAGTGACGGCCGGCGCACCGTCACCCCGCCCTGTCCTCAACACCGTTCCCTCGCTCACCGGCCTTGTCCAAGGCGCTGCCTCACCGCGCGTTGTCGGGTAAATTCCCTCTGTGCACGGTGAGTTGATCTCCCGTGCCGTTGTGTGCCCGGGTGTCCGCGCCCTCGCGTGCGCGGGGTTGCCCGGGGGAGACGGGGGCGTCATGGGCACAGCACTGCACGGCCAGCAGGCGCTGCACGAGCAGTTCGTGCCGCGGCTCGTCGGACTGCACCACACGGACGGCTACCAGGTCCCGTTCGCCTATCCCGCCGGCGCCCCGGTCGTCCGCGTCGTCGGCGGGCGGGGCAGCGGCAAGACCGCCCTGATCGGCGCCGTCCACGACGCCTACAGCGGCCGGATACCGCTCGCCCGCGCCGACCTGGCCGCCCCGGGCTTCGGCGAGCCCGGCGTCAGCGACCTCGACGACGAGGCGGCCAACGCCAGCCGTATCACCCAGCTCTTCTATGTACTCGCCTACCGGCTCGGCCTGGACGTCCGCCACTTCGGCCGCCCGCTGAGCTTCCCCCGGCTCTCCCTCGGCCTCCTCGTCGTCACCGCCTGGCGCCCGCCCGGCAGCGGCGAGCACGACGTCCGCCCCGCCGACCTGCGCCGGGCCGAGGCCGACCTGCGGGCGATCGTCACCGCCGAGGACCCCGACACCCGCCGCCGCCGGGAGAGCCTCGGCCGCTGGTTCGACCTCGTCACCGACAACCTGCCGCTCGTGCTCTCCGCCGTCCCCGGCCTCGACACCATCGCGGGCGTCGTCCTGGACACCGCCCGCAACCAGCTCGTACGCGGGGAACCCGACAAGGGCGCCCTCGCCTGGTGGGGCGACCGGCTCACCGCCGCACAGGGCTACCAAGGGGACTCCCTGCAACGCCTGTTCCAGTTCGTGCGCGTCTTCCGGCGGCTCGACGACCGCCGGCGCACCGCCGAGGAACACCTTGTCGCGGCCCTTCTCGCCGACATCGACGCGGGCTACGGCCGGCTGCGCCGCCTCAACCGCAAACCCCGCCCCCTGCTCCTCCTGGACAACGCCCACACCGGCCCCGGGCCCGCCCTGCTGGCCCTGCTGGAGGGCGCGTTCGGGCCCGGCGGACGGGACACCACCCGGCCCGTCGTCCTCGCGACCCAGCTCGGCCGGACCGGCCGCCACCCGCCCCTCGGCGAACTCGCCGGCACCGCCGCGCCCGCCGAGCGGCCCCTCGTCGTCGGCATACCGGACGTCGGGAGCACCGAGATCGCCCGGATGCTCGGCACCGTCGACTACCCCGAGCACCTGCCCCGGCTCGTCGCCCGCTACGGTGGGGGCCGGGCCGCCGCCGCCCGCATCCTCGCCGACACCGCCGTCCGCCGGGTGGGGGAGGACGGCACCCTGGACACCGCGGACCTCCTCGACGAGGCGTCCGGTGAACTGCTCGCCGCCCTGCTGCCCGACCCCGTCCAGCGCGAGCGGCTGGTGCTCCTCTCCGCCGCCGAGGACCCCGGCACCCGGCAGGCCCTGTGGACCTACGCCCACCCCGAGGACCACACGGCCGACCTGGCCGCCGCCCGCATCCGGGAGGCCGACGCCCACCGCGCCGCCTCCTGCCTCGACGGCGACCGCGCCCTCGACCTGCTGCTGCGCCACCGCTTCGCCGCGACCACCCCGTACGAGCGCTGGCGCGACACCCATCTGCGGCTCCGCTCGCTGTGCGACCCGCGCGGGGACACCCCGCTCGTGCACAGCCTCGCCCTCGGACGGGCCGACGAAGTGGTCGTCGCCCTCCACCACCGGTACACCGTCACCCCGCCCGAACGCTGGCTCGCCACCCTGAACACCGTGTGCGCCGCCCCGCACCCCCGGCCCGGGCACCCGCCCCCGCCCGCCGCCGCCCTCTCCTGCACCGCCTGCGGCAGCGACGCGCCCGACCCCGTGCACGAGGCCGTCGCCCGGCTCGTCCCGCTGCTGTGGCGGCTCTCCGACCCGCTCACCCTCGCGCCCCGCGAGGACCAGCTCACCACCGTACGCATCGCGCTGGAGACGCTGTACGGCAACCGGGCCGCGCACGCGGCCTACCGCGAGGCGTCCACCGCCTGGCCCGCCCGCCTCCGGGCCGGCACCCAGGCCCCCCGACTGCCCGTACCGGAAGGGGCCGCCCCATGACCTCCTACCTGCGCAGAATCCCTGGCGGGCCGCTGACCAAGGCGGCCGTGCTGACCGCCGTGCTGATCGTCCTCGGCGCGGCCGGCTGGGTCACCGCCGTCCTGCTGCGGCCCGACCCGGCCTGCGCCCGGGGTGTCGAGGAACGCGGGCCCGAGGGCCGGCGGGAGTGCACCGGGGTCACCGACGGCGGCTTCGCGTTCGCCGAGAACCTGAAGGCCGTCAGCGCGCGCATCAAGGCCGAGAACGACCGCGTCGCCGGTGAACCGCACGTCTCCGTCGCGGTGATGCTCCCGATGGCGCCGGCCCAGCCGTTCGAGCAGGAGAAGACCCTCCACGAGGTCCAGGGCGCCTACCTCGCCCAGTACCGGGCCAACCACCACTCCAACAGCAAGAAGCCCGCGATACGGCTGCTGCTCGCCAACCCCGGCCGCAACCACGAGCACTGGCGGGCCGTCTCCGAGCAGCTCGGCGCGATGTCCGAGTCCCGTGAGCACAACCTCCGCGCGGTCATCGGCTTCGACGTCTCCACCGCCACCACCCAGGAGGCCATCGCCCACCTCACCCGCGAACGCGGCATCCCCGTCGTCGGCGGCCCGATCACCGCCGACGACTCCGGCAACAGCGCCGAGCGCCCCGACGCCTATCCGGGCCTCGCCCGGGTCGTCCCCACCACCACCGACCAGGCGCGCGCCCTCTCCCACTTCAACAAGGGCATCGACCCGAAGCACACCCTGGTCGTCGAGGACATCCGCACCGGGGACAGCTATGTCGACGCTCTCAAGCGGGCGTTCGCCGCACGGACCGCAGGCTCGCCCCGTGCGCCCGAGCAGTACCGCGCGCCCGAGGAGTTCCACGAGGAGGGGACCACCGCCAACGCCTTCGACCAGATGGTGGACACCATCTGCACCTCCTCGGCGAAGGTCGTCTACTTCGCCGGACGCCCCGTCCAGTTGCGGCAGTTCGTCAACGAACTCGGCAACCGCGGCTGCACCGAGAAGAAGTACACCGTCATCACCGGCTCCGGCGCCTCCACCCTCTCCTCCGACAAGCTCCTCGACTGGGACGCCTTCCGCAAGGGAGTGACCCTCCAGTACGCCTCCGTCGCCCACCCCGACGCCTGGACCTCGCCCGGCGCCCCGGCCACCGGAGGCTCCGCCGCCGCGTACCGGACCCTCGCCGACCTGGCCGGCAGCAAGGAGGTCGGCGACATCGGCGAGGTGGAGCTGACCGACTCGCGGACCATCACCTTCTACGACGCCGGGCTCACCGCGATCACCGCGATCCGGATGCGCGACGACGCCGACCCGGTCGTCCCGGACCTCGGGCGCATCCGGGACGCCTGGCTGCGGCTGCACGGCATGGGCAAGGTCGAGGGCGCCAGCGGCTGGATCTGCCTCGACAACTACGGCAACCCGTACAACAAGGCGGTCTCCGTGGTGGAGCTCTCGCCCGACGCGCCCGGCCGCATCCGGTTCGTCGGCCTCGCCTGGCCGACCGGGCGGCCGACCTCCGCCGACTGCACGGCGAGCCGCTCCTGACCTCCTGGCAGCGCTGACCTCCTGACGCGGCGGCGGGCCACCGGGCCGGGCGCTCGAAACGCCCGGCCCGGCGCGCCGTCGCCCGTCAGACGTTCGGCACCTTCAGCCGGTCCCAGCTCGCCTTGCCGGGGATACCGTCGGCGTCGGCGCCCGAGTATCCCAGCTTGCGCTGCCATGCCGCGTACGAGACCCGGTCGGCGTCCGTCCACTCGGGCCCCGGCCCCACCTCGTAGCGGCCGCAGCCCTCGGCGACCAGGCGCCGGCCCATCGCCGTCACGATCGGACTGCGCCGACCCGCCCGGAAGAACGCGGCGCCCGGGAACGGCTCGTACGCCGGTGGCGGAGGCGCGGGCGGCGGGCCCTCGGGGGCGCCCCCGAGGCGCTTTCTGACCCGGTCGCGCATCGAGTTCATCGTGAACCCGCGCGGGTCCGGCTTGCCCGGCTGCCACTCCAGATGACCGATGACCGAGCGCTGGTTCCAGCCGTGCGCACGGCACACCGCCGCCGCGGCCTTCTCGATCGCCTCCAACTGGGCGGCGGGCCACGGGTCCTTGCCGTCACCGAGGTTGACGCACTCGAAGCCGTAGAAGTAGCGGTTCCCGTCGGTGTTGGCCTCGTTGTCGGCGGGGAGGGCGGTCTCGTTGATCACGGCGCGCAGCACGTCGTCGTCACCGAGGCCCGCGTGGTTCGCCCTGCCGTGGCCGACGAGGTAGACGGTCCCGTCCTTGGCGATCACACCGTGGCACAGCGGCCCCGGCAGGGTGGAGTGGCCGTTGTAGCAGAGCTCGACCGAACTCTGCGTGCCCGAGGTGACGGTGTGGTGGATCATCACCCCGTGCACGGGCCCCCAGGGCCCCTTGTGGTTGCGGTTGTGGGTGCGCCAGCTCCGGTGCTCGACGACGCGCAGACCTTCGTCGCGGAGGGCTTTGAGTAATCTGTCGGCGGAAAGCGGCGTTGCCATCGCGGTGCTCCTTCTCCGAACACCCCTGGGCTCGCGGGGCGTTCCAGATCGGTTTGCCCGCGTACACACCCCTTGGAACCGCCCGGAACGAAGAGTTCCGGGGGTGCGCCCCCAACGAGTGATATGCGCCCCCCACCCCTCGAACAGCACAAGGGTGGGCCGGGCCCCCATGGCCCGGCCCACCATGTGTGCGGTGGTCAGCGGTGCGCCGTCACAGGCCCTGCCACGGGGGCTTGGCCGCGTAGGTCGCCCGGAAGTAGTCGGCCAGCTTCAGGCCCGAGGCCGCCGCCTCGTCCACCACGACCGTGGCGTGCGGGTGCAGTTGCAGCGCCGAGGCGGGCACCAGGGCGGAGAGCGGGCCCTCGACCGCGAGGGCCACCGCGTCGGCCTTCGCCTTGCCCGTCGCCAGCAGGACCACGTGGCGGGCCTCCAGGATCGTGCCGATGCCCTGGGTGATCACATGGTGGGGCACCTGCTCGATGTCGCCCTCGAAGAAGCGGGCGTTGTCGACGCGGGTCTGCTCGGTGAGGGTCTTGATACGGGTGCGGGAGGCGAGCGAGGAGCACGGCTCGTTGAAGCCGATGTGCCCGTCGGTGCCGATGCCCAGCAGCTGGAGGTCCACGCCCCCGGCCTCGGCCAGGGCCCTGTCGTACGCCAGGCAGGCCGCGGTGACGTCCTCGGCGGCGCCGTCCGGGCCCATGAAGGCCGCCTCGCTCAGACCGAGCGGTTCGACGACCTCGCGCAGCACCACGGAGCGGTAGGACTCCGGGTGCCCGGCGGGCAGGCCGACGTACTCGTCGAGCTGGCAGACCCGGGCGCGGGAGGCGTCCACCTCACCCGCCCGGACCTTGGCGGCCAGGGCCTCGTAGACCGGCAGGGGCGTCGAGCCCGTGGCGACGCCCAGCAGGGCGTCCGGCTTGCGCCGCAGCAGGCCGGCCATGGCGTCGGCGATGAGTTCGCCGCCCGCGGCGGCGTCCGGGACGATGACAACTTCCACGAGGATCCCTGTCTCTGGAAAGCGCGCAGTGGTGTAGACCAATCTACCCGGTGGGGCGGACTCCTGTCTCCCCGGCGCGCCCCCCGCCCCTCCCGTCCGGGCGGCCGCCTATGCGTACCCCGGGTGAAACGCGGACGAAACGTGCCGTGCGACCGCCCCTCTACGCTCGGATGCGACCCGTCCGCAGGCGGTCAGGAGGCCCCCATGCGCCCGCCCGGCACCGTCCCCCTCCCGTACCGGGGCAGGCTGCGCCCGGTCGACGAGGCGGATGTCCGCCTGTGTACCCGGACCGTGCACGGCTACCGCCGTGCCTACCGCATCGCCGGACAGGGGCCCGCCCTGCTGCTCATCCACGGTATAGGGGACTCCTCCGCGACCTGGATCGACCTGATCCCCGACGTAGGAGATGTCCGGCGGATCTTGGCCGGGGCCACGACGCCTGGCACGGCCTCTCGCTGCGTTGCCGCAATGCCTGAATAGCTCCGCTATGAAGGCATCCCGGCGCCTTGCGATCCACCGCACCAGACGCCGCGTCCTGTCCGGCCCTGATCCGCCGGACACCTCCTCGCCCGCCGCCACACGGTGATCGCCCCCGACCTCCTCGGCCACGGCGCCTCCGCCAAGCCGCGCGCCGACTACTCGGTCGCCGCCTACGCCAACGGCATGCGCGACCTCCTCGGCGTCCTCGGCATCGACCGCGTCACCCTGGTCGGCCACTCGCTCGGCGGCGGGGTGGCCATGCAGTTCGCCTACCAGTTCCCCGAACGCACCGAGCGGCTGGTCCTCGTCGGCGCCGGGGGAGTGGGCCGCCGGGTCAACCCCGTCCTGCGGGCCGTCTCCCTGCCCGGCGCCGACCTGCTGCTGCACGCCCTCCGGCTCCCCGGCATGCGCCTGGGCACCCGCCTCGCCACCGACCTGCTGCGCCGTCTGGACACCGGCCTCGGACTGGACGCCCCCGAACTCCTCGGGCTCGTGGACGCCCTGCCCGACGCGACCGCCCGCAACGCCTTCATCCGCACCCTGCGGGCCGTCGTGGACTGGCGGGGCCAGGTGGTCACCATGCTGGACCGCTGCCATCTGACCGAGGACATGCCGGTGATGCTGCTGTGGGGCTCGCGCGACAGCGTCGTCCCCGTCGACCACGCCCACACCGCGCACCTGGCCATGCCCGGCAGCCGCCTGGAGATCTTCGAAGGCGCGGGCCACTTCCCGTTCCACTCCGACCCGGTGCGCTTCCTGTCCCTGATCGAGGACTTCGTCACCACCACCCTGCCCGCCGACTGGGACACGGAACGCTGGCGCCGACTGCTGCGCGAGGCGGGCGACCGCGAACCGGCCCCCGGCGCACGGGACGCGGGGGAACGCAGCGCGACCTGACGGGCCCGGGGCCCGGCGGCCCGCCGGCCGGTGGTCAGAACAGCGGCAACTGCCCCGGGAACGGCGGCAGGACGCTGCCGTCCAGGGAGGGCTGGAGCGCCGGATCGAGCGGTGCGTGCCGCCGCGACCCCGGGCAGGAGACGAGCTCGGACCCGCCCCGGGCCCCGGCGGGATCGTGCCGCGCGAACCGCCCCGCGACCACGGCGATCTCACGACGGCAGACGGGGCACAACCGGCGGGGAGCTGACATGGCCCCAGTCTGCCACCGGCCACCGACACTCCCCGGAGCCCGGAGCGGAGCGTCATGGCAGAGGAAAGGCAAGAATCCCGACAACCTGGTCATCCGGGCCGCCGACGGCTTCGAATCACCTGTGAGATGCGTTCCGACGACCGCCCCGGGCGGGCGCCAGCCCCTCGCCGCGACCGCCGGGATCCGAACCCCGCGACACGCGAAGGAAGTGCGTTTCGATGACGTCATCCGCCAAGGCCCGCCGGCTCGTCGCCGGCGCCGCCGCGACCGGTCTGCTGGCCGGCGGAGCCGCGTTCGGCATGTCCGGCACGGCCACCGCCGCTCCCGCTCCCGCGTCCGCCGTCAGCACCGTGACGGGCGATCACAAGGACCGCGACCACCGCCACCACGACCGGTGCGAGTGGAAGAAGGGCCACTGGGAGAAGAAGTGGGTCAAGGGCCACTGGGAGAAGAAGTGGACCCACCACAAGACCTGGCACAAGGGCGAGTACAAGCACGGCAAGTGGCACAAGGGCTACTGGGACCACGACCGCCAGTACAAGTGGGTCTACGTCAAGGCCCACTGGGACCACCAGTGGGTGAAGGGCCACTGGGACTGCAAGCACCGCTGAGCACCCTCCGCCGACGCCCGGTCCCGCTCGGGGCCGGGCACCGGCGCGTCCGCGCGCCCGCCCCGCACGGCGGGCGCCGTCACGTACCGACGGGCGCCGTCAGGTACCGATCGGGACGAGCCCCAGCGGCCGGGTGGTCGGCTGCGGCGAACCGCCCGCAGGCTCGACGGTGATGCCCACGGCCACCGCGTCGCCGAGCCGCCCCTCCAGGACCCGGGCCGGGTGGTCGCCGGACCCCGCAAGCAGCCCCGCCGGGCGCAGGTCCCCCGCCGGCTCCGCGTACCAGAGCTCGTACACCCGCCCGCCGGTCAGGGCGGGCAGCTCCTCGGCCGCGAACGCCGCCCGGCCCTCGGAACGGGAGACCACGACGGCCACCGCCGCGCCGTCGTCGAGCCGCCCGGTGTGCACCGTCGCGTCCGGCGCCGTGAGCACCCCCGCGAGGACGGCGGCCGAGACGTCGCCGCTCCGCTCGATCTCGGCGGCGCGGGCGCGGGCGTCCTCCGCCTCCGAGTGCTGCCAGGCCGCCACCCCGCCCAGGGCCGCCGCCGCGACCAGACTGGCCGCCAGACCGAGGACCAGGGCCCGCCGGCCCCGCCACCACGGCGCCGACCCGGGCCCGGGCCGTGCCTCCCCCGGCCCGGCGTGCTCCTGCGCGGTGCGCGAGACCAGGCCGAGAACCCGCCCCCGGAGCCCTGCGGGCACCTCGGCGCTCTCGGCGGAGGCCATCCGCGCGGCCGTCTCGCGGTACCCGTCCACCGCGCGCCGGCACTCCGCGCAGCCGGCGAGATGGTGCTCGAACGCCGTCTCCTCGGCCGGCGGCAGGGCGTGCAGCGCGTAGGCGGCCGCGTCGAGGTGCGGATCCTCCGCCCCCGGCGGCGGCACGTTCCCGGCGGGCGTCATGAGCCGGCCTCCAGACATGCGCGGAGCGCCTTGAGGCCCGCGCGCATCCGGGACTTCACGGTCCCCGGCGGCGTCGACAGCGAGTCGGCCACCTCCCGGTACGTCAGGCCCTGGTAGTAGGCGAGTACGAGGGGCACGCGCTGGAGCCGGGCGAGCCGGGCCAGGCAGCGGTACACCCGCCGGCGCTCGTCGTCGCCCTCCACCGCCTCCGCGACCTCGTCGAACTCCCGGGCCTCCGACAGCATCCCGGCCCGGCGTTCGCGTTCCCGGCCCGCCTGGGCCGTGCGGACCCGGTCCACGGCCCGGCGGTGCGCGAGGGTGAGCACCCACGACCGGGCCGTGCCGCGCTCCGGGCGGTACCGCCCGGCGGTGCGCCAGACCTCCACCATCACGTCCTGGGTCACCTCCTCGGCCTGTGCCGTGTCCCGCACGATCCGGCAGGCGAGGCCCATGACCGGCTGGGCGAGGGCGTCGTAGACAGCGGCGAACGCCTGCTCGTCACCGGCCGCCGCGCGCAGGAGCAAGTCGTCGACGGGGGCGTCCGGCCCGGTTGCCTGCGGCACGCGCTGATCCTCCTCACCCGCCTCGCCCCCCGCGACCTCGTCGTCCGCCGCCCGGCCACGGGCTCTCCCGGCGTGCCCCTGCGGCCCCTGCCCGACTCTGCCCCCGGACCGGCGCGACCGCAGGGCGGCACCGCCGACCGGGTGAGAACGGCGGCGGCGCGGCGGTCCGGGACTCATCGCGGACTCCGTGCCCCGCCGGGGTCCGCCGCCCCGTCCAGCAGGACGTGGACGGTCTTCCCGCCGAGCCGGGGGACCACGGTGATCCGGCCCCCGAGCCGGCGGACGATCTCCAGACCGAAGCCGCCCCGTTCGTCGCCGCCCCGCGTCCGGTCCACCTCCGGGAGTTCCTCGCTGTGGTCGGCGACCGCGATGTCCAGCAGCTCGTCCCGTGCGGTCAGGCTGAGCACACACGGGCCGCGGGTGTGCCGGACGGCGTTGGTCACCAGCTCCGACACGATCAGCACCGCGTCCGTGGTGCGCACCCGGTTCGCCGGGCCGTCGTCCGCGCCGAGCCATCGCGCCACCAGACGCCGGGCGACAGCCGGGGCGCACGGGTCGCAGGCCAGGGCGGCGGTGTGCTGCGCCGCTGTCGGCGGTGACGCGGTGGTGGTCATGACCGCTCCTCGGGACGGCTCTGCCGGTTTCCCCCTCACCCGGCATTCGTAGCCGGGGCGGCGGCGGATGCCCCGGGGAGCGGCCGACCGGGGCGCCGGTCAGCGGACCGCGACCAGCCGTCCCGAGGCCACCACGTTCCCCGTGTAGCCGTCCCGGGGCGAGTACGCGCCGCCGCAGGTGATCAGGCGGATCTCCGCCCGGGGGCCGTCCGCGTACACGGACCGGGCGGGGAAGCCCTGCTGCGGGAAGAGTTCGACCGCGTACAGCGCGAAGACCGCCGTGCGGCCGTCGGCCCGGGCCACTTCCACCCGGGTGCCGGGCTTCAGCGAGCCGAGTGCGTAGAACACGGCCGGCCCGGCGTCGTTGTCGACGTGGCCGACGACGACGGCCGTGCCGCGCTGCCCGGGGGAGACGGCGCCGGTGTACCAGCCCGCGGTGCCGGCGCGTTCCGGGGGCGGCGCCGCGACCCAGCCGTCCGCGTCCAGGCCGACCGGCGCCACCGGGGCGTCGATACCGGCGGACGGCACGGCCACCCGCCGGGGCACGGCGTGCGGAAGCGGGGCGGCGGACGGCGGGAGGGGAGCGGCGCGATCGGGGGCGGCCGCGGCCGGGGCGGGCCGGGGCGGACCGCCCGCGGGTGTGGACAGCGCGCCGCCCCGGACCAGGAAGACGCCGAACAGCAGGACGCAGAGCACGGTGCACCAGGCGCCGCGCCGGGCGGTGTCACCGGTGGCGGTCACCGTGTGCCCCGGCCCGTCAGACGCGGCGGCCGGGGCGGCGGCGCAGCAGTACGGCGCCGGCGACGACCGCGCCCGCGATCACCGTGCCGCCCGCCGCGAGCCGGGCGGGCCCGAGGTCGGAGAGGCTGCCGCCGGTGCCCGCCTTGACGCCTCCGCCGGGCTTCACGTCCTCGGCGGGCCACTCCTTGCCGCCCGGCGTCTTGTCGCCGTGACCGGGGCTCGGCCGCGGGGAGGGGTGGGTGGAGCCCGCCTCGATGGTGAGGGTGGCGCGCCCCTTCTCGCCGTCGCAGTCGAAGACGACCTCGTACCGCGCCCCGGGCTTGGCGTCCCCGTAGACCTGCGCGTGGCCGGGGTGCCCGTCCTTCACCGTGAGGGTGTCGAACACCGGCGCGGTGACGGTGACCTCGACCTTCTCGCACTCGGAGGCCGTCACGGTCACCTTGCCGCCGGGCGCGACCTTGGCGGGGGAGACGCTGTACGCGAACGAGGTGATGCCGGAGACCTCGTCGGTGTCCCCGACGGGCGCGGCGGGCGCGGCGAGGGCGGTGGGTGCGAGGGCCGCGAGGGCGGTCGGCACGGCCGCGCCGAGTGCGGCGGCGGCCCGGATCGTGCTTGTGCTCGTTCTCGTGCGCATGGTCGGTCTCCGGTTCCCGAGGAGCAGTCGCGGAGGGGTCCACAGCGGGGAGGGTGCGCCTCGACGGCACCGACGCTAGGAGCGGCCGGGGGCGGCTGCCACTTCAAGGGGGCCGATGGGCCCCACGGGTCCGGGGAGTGCGGTTCGCCCCGGCCCGGGGCCGTCACCCCGACCGGTCCGGGGACGGGGCCTGGGCCGGGTGCAGCCCGGCCAGGTCCTCCGCCGTGAGCGGCACCGGGTCGCCGGCGCCCAGCAGGCCGTGCGCCCGCAGCAACGCCCCTACCGCCGTGCCCCACGGCCTGCGCAGCCGGGCCGCGTCGAGCAGGGCCCGGTCCGTGAGGAGTTCGGCCACCGGCCCGGTCCGCAGCCCGTCCGGTGCCAGGACCGCCGCGTCGTCCGCCCAGCGCAGCGCCAGGTCCACATCGTGCGTGGCCATCACCACCGTCGTCCCGGTCTCCCGCAGCCGGGCCAGCACATCGAGCAGCCGCTCCTGGCCGTGCGGGTCGAGACCCGCCGTGGGCTCGTCCAGGATCAGCACCCGGGGGCGCATCGCCACGGCGCCCGCGATCGCCGCCCGCTTGCGCTGCCCGTACGAGAGCAGATGCGTCGGACGGTCCCGCAGTGCCGTGATGTCCAGCGCGGCGAGCGCCTCCTCGACACGGGCCCGGACCTCCTCCTCGGGCAGCCGGAGGTTCATCGGGCCGAAGGAGACGTCCTGTTCGACGGAGGCCGCGAACAGCTGGTCGTCCGGGTCCTGCACGACGAGCTGCACCGTGGTGCGCAGCCGGGTCAGCCCGGCCCGGTCGTAGGTCACCGGCTCGTCCGCCAGCAGCAGCCGCCCCGCGTCGGGGCGCAGCCCGCCGCTGAGCAGCCGCAGCAGGGTGGTCTTGCCGCTGCCGTTGCGGCCGAGGAGCGCCGTGGCTCGGCCCTCGGCGAGGGCCAGGTCCACCCCGTCCAGCACGACGGGGCCGTCCTCGTAGGCGTAGCGGGCACCGGACAGGCGGACGACGGTCACAGGACGAACCTTTCGAGCAGGAGGGTGGCCAGGACGATTCCGGCCAGCAGCGCGGCGACCCCGCCGAGGAACGGCCGCGAGACCCGCGCCTGCGGCACCAGGACCCGCAGCGTCCCGTCGTACCCGCGCCCCGCCAGACCGGACTGGAGCCGGGAGGCGCGGTCGAAGGCCCGTACGAACGCGGTCGCGCCGAGGCCGGCGAGGGAACGCCAGGTCGCCGCACGGCCGGTGTGCCCGAGCCGCGCGGCCTGCGCCTGGCGGACCCGGCTCACCGAGTCGAGCAGCAGGAAGGTGATGCGGTACATCACCAGGGCCACGTCCACCACGGCCGGGGGAACCCCGGCGCGCACCAGGCGCGGCAGTACGTCCGACACCGGTGTGGTGAACGCGAACAGCAGCACCCCCAGGGAGGCGGCGGAGGTGCGCAGCAGCAACTGGCCCGCGTGGAGCGGCCCGCCGGGCGCCAGGGACACCGGCCCATCGGGCCCGCCGACGGCGAACAGCAGCGGGATCGCGCCCGTGACGCAGAAGCCGAGGGGAATCCGGAAGGCCCGCCAGAGCTGCCGGCCCCCGACACCCGCCGGGCCCAGCAGCACGGCGAGGGTCGCGGCGGCGACGAGCACGGCGCCGGGCCAGGGCGGCAGGCACACGGCCGCCACCGTCAGACCCAGCCCCAGCACGGCCTTCTCACAGGGGTGACGGCGGCGCCAGCGACTGCTGTGCGCCGCCGCGTCGATCGGCAGCACCGGAGGTCAGGCGGAACCGGCCGTGGTCCCGGCGCCCGCCGCGGACCCGGGCTCCCCGGACCCGGACGCCTCCGAGCCGGGCTCCGCGGCCTCGGGGTCCGTCGACTCCGCCGGCCCCGAGGCGTCCGCCGCCGCGCGCGCCGCGCCCTGGCGGCGGCCCCGGTGCACCCCGAAGTAGTACGCCACGACCCCG
Organism: Streptomyces sp. NPDC005805; assembly: GCF_040630445.1. Taxonomy (NCBI): domain Bacteria; kingdom Bacillati; phylum Actinomycetota; class Actinomycetes; order Kitasatosporales; family Streptomycetaceae; genus Streptomyces; species Streptomyces sp. NPDC005805. The sequence continues at coordinate 22,073 of NZ_JBEXXN010000052.1, read as the reverse complement.
GCGCCAATCGCGGCCTGGAGCGCGAACAGCGCCGACTCCACCTCGCCCGACGGCGGTTCGTACAGGGGCGAGAACCAGGGCTCGTAGTCCGGCGCGATCTCGGTGATCGCCGTCTCGGCCTCCGCGTCCGCCCCGGCGAACGGCTCCTCCTTGTGGTCGCCGAGCCCGAAGGCCAGCGGCAGCACGGCGAGGACGACCACGACCAGGACGAGCAGGAAGTTGATCTTCGCATTGCGGCTCATCGGACCACGGCCTCCTTCTTCTTCGACCCGCCGACGCTGCTCACCAGCACGCCGAGCCGGGTCAGTTCACCCTTGCTGGACTTCACCAGCAGACGCATCACCAGCACGGTCAGCAGGCCCTCGCTGACGGCCAGCGGGATCTGCGTCACGGCGAAGATGCCGCCGAACTTCGCCAGCGACCCGGCGATACCGCTGCCCGGGTCCGGGAAGGCCAGCGCGAGCTGGACGCTGGTCACGCAGTACGTCGACAGGTCGGCGACGAACGCGGCGAAGAACACGCTGACCATCAGCGGCACGTCGTACCGGCGCAGCAGCCGGAAGACGGCGTAGCCGGCCCATGGCCCGATGATCGCCATGGAGAAGATGTTCGCGCCGAGCGTGGTCAGGCCGCCGTGCGCGAGCAGCAGTGCCTGGAACAGCAGGGTGATGGTGCCCAGGACCGCCATCACCGGCGGCCGGAACAGGATGGCACCGAGCCCGGTACCGGTCGGATGGGAGCAACTGCCCGTCACCGAAGGGATCTTCAGAGCGGACAGGACGAACGTGAACGCACCGGACGCACCGAGCAGAAGTGTCGACTCGGGATGCGCCTTGACCTCGCGGGTCAGCGCGCGGACGCCGTGGACGACGAACGGGGCGGACGCGGCACCCCACGCGACGGCGTGCAAGGGGGGCAGATACCCCTCGGCTATATGCATGATCGGGAGACCCTCTCCAGCACCTCGTGGATGGACAACGCACCCTGGCCGGTCTCCTGGCTGACGGGAGAGGGCCGGAAGTCGCCTTCCGGACACGCCGAAGCCGCCCGACTCCGCCTTCCCAGGAACCGCGGTCTCCCGCGGTGTCCCAGTGGCTCCCCGCAGGGGGTGGAACCGGACATCCCGATCACAGTGGCGAGGGCCGCACCGGTACCGCACCGGTTTCCCGAACACCAAGGCAGCGTGACAGTAGTCCTCCGACCTGCGCCCTCACAACCCGCGCACGGGTGCGTCCCACGTCACGGACCGGTGGGCCGGGCGCCCCCCGGGGCCGTGGCCCCGCCCGGGCCTGCGTCACCCCTTGCGGTACGCGTACGCCTCCCCGGCCGCGGCGGCCACCGCGTCCGCGTCGCCGCCGGCCGACGCGGTCACCACGGCGGCGACCGCGCCCTCCACGAAGGGGGCGTCCACCAGCCGTGTCCCGTCGGGGAGTTCATCGCCCTCCGCGAGGAGGGCCTTGACCGTGAGCACCGCGCTGCCCAGGTCGACGAGGACCGCCACGCCCGCGCCCCGGTCCACGCTCCGGGCCGCGTCCGCGATCAGCTCGGCGCTGGTGCCGAGGCCGCCGTCCGGGGTGCCGCCGGCGGGCGCGACGGGAGCCGTGTCCCCGCTCCCGGCCAGCCCGCGGGCCAGTTCGGCGACGGACGCGGCGACGGCGGCGCTGTGGGAGACGAGCACGATGCCGACGGGGGCGGGGGCGGGGGCTGCGTCCGGTCCGGGCCGATCGCCGGGGGCGTTGCCCGGTCGGGGCCGGTCGCCTGGGGCGCTCACGACGCCGTCCCCTCGGTGGCGGGCCCGGTCGGCTGCTCGGCGGCGCGGGCCAGGGCCGCGATCAGCAGCGCCGAGGAGGTCGCGCCCGGGTCCTGGTGGCCGATGCTGCGTTCACCGAGGTAGCTCGCCCGGCCCTTGCGCGCCTGGAGGGGCACGGTCGCCACGGCGCCCTCCTCCGCCGCGGTCGCCGCCGCCGCGAAGGAGTCCGCGGAGTCCGTGAGCGCGGCGACCGCCGGCTCCAGCGCGTCCAGCATCGTCTTGTCGCCCGCCGCCGCGCCGCCCAGCTGCGCCACCGCCGCGACACCCGTGCGCAGGGCCTCGGCCAGCTCGCCGGGTGTGACCTCCGCGGCCTCGCCGAGGGCCTTGCCGGTGCGGCGCAGCAGCGTCCCGTACAGCGGTCCGGAGGCGCCGCCGACGGAGGAGATGAGCTGCCGCCCGGCGAGCGTGAGGACCGTCCCCGGGGTGGCCGGCGGCTCCTTCTCCAGCGCGGCGGTCACGGCGGCGAAGCCCCGTTTGAGATTGCTGCCGTGGTCGGCGTCGCCGATCGCCGAGTCCAGCTCGGTCAGCCGGTCCGCCTCCCGGTCCACGGCCGCCGCGGCGAGGGTCAGCCAGCGCCGGAAGAACGCGGTGTCGAGCACGGTAACTCCCTGGTTCTGTCGATTCATTGACTCACTGACTCTTTGACTCACTGACTCACTGACGAACGGTCACCCGCGCGGCGGCCCGGCGCCGGCCCGGTCAGCGGCCCCACCGCAGCCCGGGCGTGGCGACGGGCGCGTCCCACAGGCGCACCAGCTCCTCGTCCGCCTCGCACAGCGTCACCGAGCAGCCCGCCATGTCGAGCGAGGTGACGTAGTTGCCGACGAGGGTGCGGACCACGGGCACACCGCGCTCGGCGAGTACCCGCTGCACCTCCGCGTTGAAGCCGTACAGCTCCAGCAGGGGGGTGGCGCCCATCCCGTTGACCAGCGCGATGACCGGCGCGTCGGGGCGCAGGTCGTCGAGGACGGCCCCGACGGCCACGTCCGCGATCTCGCCCGAGGTCATCATCGGCCGCCGCTCGCGGCCGGGTTCGCCGTGGATGCCGATGCCCAGCTCCAGTTCGCCGGGCGGCAGATCGAAGGTCGGGCCGCCCTTGGCGGGCGTGCTGCACGCGCTGAGCGCGACGCCGAAGCTCCGCGACCGCTCGTTCACCCGCCGCGCCACCGCCTCGACCCGCTCCAGCGGCGCCCCCTCCTCGGCCAGCGCGCCCGCGATCTTCTCCACGAAGAGCGTCGCCCCGGTGCCGCGCCGCCCTGCGGTGTAGAGGCTGTCGGTCACGGCGACGTCGTCGTTGACGAGAACGGTGGCGAGCCGCACACCCTCGTCCTCCGCCAGCTCCGCCGCCATCCGGAAGTTGAGTACGTCGCCCGTGTAGTTCTTGACGACGAAGAGCACGCCCGCGCCACTGTCCACGGCCGCGGCGGCCCGCGCCATCTGGTCCGGCACCGGGCTGGTGAACACCTCCCCGGGACAGGCCGCGTCCAGCATCCCCGGACCGACGAACCCGCCGTGCAGCGGCTCGTGCCCCGACCCGCCCCCGGACACCAGAGCGACCTTCCCGGCCACCGGCGCGTCCCGCCGCACGACCACCCGGTTCTCCACGTCCACCGTCAGTTCGGGGTGCGCGGCCGCCATGCCCCGCAGGGCGTCCGCGACAACGGTCTCCGGCACGTTGATCAGCATCCTCATGGGTACCTCCTGAATGAGACTGGCAGGCAAGCCGCTGAACAGGGTTCTTGCGGGTCGGGGCAGGCGAAGCATGTGGTTGGACTCCTGACGGCGCGTCAGGGGGGATCGGCAGGACGCTTTTCGCGTATGCACAGCATGGCGAAATTATCGGCGCTCCACCGTGCACGTGCACGGGTGCGACTCAGTGCTTCCCCGCCGTGATGAACGCCGGCCGGTCGGCCGCCGCCCCTCGTGGATCGCCGGCCGGCCTGGACGAGCCGGGTCTCGAGTCCCGGTGAAATCAGCGGAAACCGCCTCAGGACCCTGCGGAATGCCCATAGGGTCGGCCCGACGCGCTGATATGCGCGTTTTCGCTGAAAGAAGCTCTCATGGAGGTATGTGATGGCTGAAACACTCAATCGACCATCTTTTCGGGGCATGTGGGGCCGGAACGCGTTACTGGCCGCGACGGCTCTGGTGGTCGGATGGCTGGTGCCGCTCAGCGAGGCACCGGCCGGCCCGGCCCCGGCAGCCGCCGCGGCGGACACCTCCACCGGAGCGCCGGTCGTGGCCACCGGGGCGGACGGTGCGGCACTGGTTCTGGTGCGCGGCGAGGACGGCACCGTCTACCGGCGTGCCCACCACACGGAGAAGAACACGTGGAACGCCTGGGCCAGTACGGGCGGCAAGGCCGTCGGCGATCCGGTGACCGCCCGCAACCTCAACAAGCGAACCGTCGTGTTCGTACGGCGCGCCGACGGCCGTCTCTGGCACCAGAAGCAGCAGGCCGACGGCTCCTGGAGCGGGTGGAGCGAACTGGGGGCTCCTCCCGGCACGACGGCGGCCGGGGCGCCGGTCGTCGTCGCCAACGACAACACGTACAGCAGCCCCGCTCCGAACAAGGAGGGGGTCGTGCGGGGCAACACCGACGGGCGGCTCGAACTCTTCGTCCGAGGCGCTGACAACCGGATCTGGCACCGCGTCCAGAAGGCGCCCAACGGTTCCGGCTGGAGCGGTTGGGAGGCGCTGCCGGGTACGTGGACGGGCAACCCCGCCGCCGTGGTCTCCGGGAACGGGCGTATCAGCGTCTTCGCCCGCAAGCCCGACGGACGCCTGCGCGTGACGGCGCAGAAGCACCCGAGCACGCCGCAGAAGCCGCTGCCCGCGGACAACTGGGTTCCCTGGCAGGAGATCGGGACCGGGCACACCGGCAACGTCACCGTGGCCCTCAACAACCGCAAAAAGGGCACGTTCCTCCAGGTCTTCGGCAACCGCGGCGGGAACGGGCTGTGGACCGTCACCCAGTCCGAGCCCGGCACGGCGAAGAACCCGACGGGGACCTGGGCCGCGAACAGCGCGCAGAGGATCGGCCCCGCGGTGCCCGGCCGCCCCGTCGTCATCGCCCACAGCGACAGCCGCCTCGCTGTCTACAGCGTCAACGCCGACGGCCATGTCGCCTATCGGACGCAGACGAGTTCCTCCACCCAGGCCGCTCCGAACGGGATCTGGGCCGCCGGCTGGAAGGCTCTCGGCGACCGGCAGGTCGATTCCGTCGCGGTGCGTTCCGCGTCGCTCGGAACGTCCACCGCCTTCGACGTGTTCGCCATCGGGAAGAACTCGGCCACGCTCTACCAGCGGTCCCGGCTGTCCGCCGGCACAGGTGACGGAAGCCGCGAGGACGTCTGGCTCGACTGGGCCGACCTCTCGCCCGTCGGCTCCGGACCGTGCTCCGGCCCCGGCTCCCTGGAGTGCCTGAGCATCGAGAGCGCCGATCTGAAGCTCGTCCTGGGCCTGGAGAACTCGCTCGACCCCGGCGGCAACGTCACCCGGGACGCCGAGCGCAACCAGTCGTGGCAGAAGTGGGCGCTGAAGAAGACGGACGACCCGCGCGGCGCGGTCGCCGTCGTCAACCGCGCCAAGGACAGGTGCCTCGACGAGGACGACGACCTCGTCTCTCCCTACCACCTCGTGATCGCCCCGTGCGATCCGGAGCGGAAGGAGCAGCTGTGGTTCATCGAGCCGGTCATGGCCAAGGGGGCCGACGCCGGCAAGGACACCGCGTCCACGTTCCGCCTGCGCCACCGTTCCGACCCCGACAGCTGCCTGACCGCGCTGGCGGAGGACGTCTGGCCGCACACCGCCAGGAAGGTGGAGCTGATCGACTGCGACACCGACGCGGAGAACGACCACAACACCTGGCGGTTCGGCAACAAGTCCCTGGTTCCGGGGCAGACGACGGCCACCGCTCCCGGGGTTCTGGACATCGTCCTGAAGCAGGCCGCCGAACGGTGCGCGGTGAGCCCCGAGACCAGTACGTGCGAGTTCGTCGCCCTGGAGACGCCGAAGGCATACCGGGCCGCCGAGGGTTGCGTGAGCGGGCAGGTGCTGTACAACCAGAGCCCCGAACGGGACGCGGAGTACTACATCAGTTGGTCGCGCACCACCGGCACGCAGTTCTCCTTCGGCCGGACCGTGGGGGTCTCGGTCGGATTCCTGTCCAGTGAGTTCAGTCTGAACTTCAGCTGGCTGCAGGAGAGCACCAAGGCCGAGCAGGTGCAGGTGCACGTACCGCCGCGGCAGTTCGGCTGGGTGGAGATCGCACCGGTCCTGCGCGAGACGATCGGATACTGGAAGATCGCGCTGGACGGCCACAAGTGGACCGTGCCGGGCCACAACGTCTCGTACGCCAAGAGCGGTACGAGCGGCGCCACCACCTACATCGTCCCGCGTACTTCCGACACCCCGCCGCAGGGCCGGCACTGCGACTGACGCGGTCCACTGCGACTGACGCGGCCCGCCGTCGGGTGAACATGGGGTCCGGGACCGGGTGAACGGGGTCCATGCCTCTTCACCGCCCTGCGTCCCGGAAACCCCGGCAGCACGGGGGAGGGGCGGATCCGGGCCACGCGTGACCGCAGGGCCGCCGACCGGAGCGTCACCACCTGGGCCCGGGGCCACGCCTCCGAACTGCGCGCGCTCGCCGGCCAGGTCGCCTCCCTCGGGGACCTGCCGCCGGAGGCCCGCGCGGACGTCGCCCGCGTCGTGACCGCCCTCGGCGAGGACGACGCGGCCCGGCTCGTCGCCCCGCTCGCCGACACCCACGAGCATGTGGTGGACACCCACCCCGAGATCGCCCGCCGTATCGCCGACGTCACCTCCCACGCCGGCCGGCTCCGCCGGACCAGCGACGACGACCGCCGGGGTGCGACGATGTGACGGGCCGTCACCGGCCCTCGGTCGTCCCGGCCCGGGGTCGGAGGCGTGCGGTCGGGGTTCGATCGCGTCCCCGGTGGTGTCGCCGCTCCGGGCGGGACGGCACCACCGGGTCCGGGGTGCGCGCGGCGGCCGTCCGGGCTCCGCGCGCCGGGCCACGGCCAGGGGCTCGGATGTGCGACGGCCCGGGCCCTGTCTCAGCGGGCCCGGGCCGTTGTGCGCGGTCGGCGTGGCGAAGGCGGTCCGGGACCCCGCCGTGAGCGGGCCCGGGCCGGAGGGGCGAAGGCGGTCCGGAGACGTCAGTCCGGCCAGGTGCCGGTGACGCGCCGGACGGCGACCGCGCCGCCGCGGTCCACCGCCGCCTTGACGCAGGCGAAGATCGCGCCCTGCAAGGTGGCCGCGAGGAGCACCTCGCCCCAGCCGCGGTCCTCGTCGGTCGCGCGTGGGGCCTCGCTGTCGCCGCCGACCCGCTTCCACACCTGGCCGAAGACGGCTCCCGCCACCGCTCCGGTCGCCGCGCCGAGGGCGAAGCCGACCGGTTTGTAGAGGAGTTTCGACGTCCTCACCGGTTCCTCCTCCGCCGGACCAGGGCCACCACGGCGACCACGAGGGCCGCGGCCCCGGCTATCAGCTTCGGGTTGCGCCGGGTGGTCTCGGCGGCCTGCTGGGCGGTGTCCTGAACGGCCGGCGGGGCCTTCTCCCGCACCTTGTCGCCGACGGTCGCCGCGGCGGCCGCCGCCTTCTCCTTCGCCTCGACCGCCTTGTGCGCCGCCTGGTCCTTGGCGAGCGCTGCCGTGTGTGCCGCCTTCTCCTTGGCCTCGGACGCCTTGTGGGCGGCCTGCTCCTTCGCCGCGGCCGCCTTGCGGGTGGCCTGCTCCTTGACCTCGCCCGCCCGGCGGGCGGTCTCCTCCGTGGCGTGCGCGGCCTTGTCCGCGGCCTTCGCCTTCGCCTCGGACGCGGACTGCTTGACCCGGCTCTTCACGTCCGCCTTCGCGGCGAGCGCCTCGACGGTCCGGCCGAGTTCCTCCCGGGTGTGCTCCACCTGATCCCGCAGCTCCTCGCTGGACGGGGCGCCGGGCTCCGTGTTGCTGCTGTGCGAAGGGGTGTTCATCGATGTGCCCTTTCCTTGATCTCGTGTACGTCGCGCTGCACACCGCGCAGGGCCTCCTCCGGCTTCGGCGGAGTGGCCGCGCGGACGTTCCTTCTCCCCGCGGCGCCGAGGACGGCCGCTGTCAGGAACAGCACCACCGTCACGATCAGCGCCGCCGCCCACCAGGGCAGGACGAGGGCCAGGGCGATGACCGCCGTGGCCACCAGCGCCTGGAACCCGAACAGGGCGGTCAGCCCGGCGGCGGAGAACAGCCCGCCGCCGATGCCGAGTCGCTTGCCCTTCTCGGTCATCTCCGCCCGGGCCAGCAGCAGCTCCTCGCGGACCAGTTGCGAGATCTGCTGCGACGCCCGGCCGACGAGCTCTCCGACCGGCTCGTCCGGGACATCCCGACGGATGTCGCTCATTGCCTTCACCACCTCACGGATGCTTGGGCTCCGGCTACCCGGTCGGCGCCGCTGTACAACTGCGGGTTTCGTGTGCGGACTTCATATGTGGGCGCATATTTGGGCTGCGCGCACATAGGCCCGGCACACATAGGTCCGGCACACATGGGCTGCGCGCACACTGCGTCAGCCCGCCGCTTCCGGCGCGCGGTCCACCACGGCGCGCAGGCTGCCGCTGCGCCGGAAGTGGCGCCGCTGGCGGTCCGCGCCGCCGCCCTACACCTTGCCGACGCCGCCGCGGCCCCGGGGTCGAGAACCGGTCACTCTGCCCGCCCTCCACCCTCGCTGTTGTACCCCGCCACTACAGTTCGACCATGCTTTCGACACCACACCGCCGTACGGGCTCACGGGCTGCCTCCGTCGTGAACGCCGAGATCCGTGCGCTGTGGTGCCGCGGCATGCTGACCGTCAGCGAGCGGGAGCGGTACCGGGAACTCCTCGCGGAGTGGGCGGAAGCGGTCCGCGCCGAGGACGCGAGCGCCCACCGGGCCGCCCGCGCCGAGGGCACCCGCGAGGACCTGGCCCGCGCCGCCTGACGCGAGCCCGGCCGCCCCCGTCGGCGAGCCTCACCAGTCCCGGCCGGCGATCAGCTCCTCCCCGTCCGCGTCCCTGAACCCGTACGCCTGGGCGATGAACCAGAAGGCGTCGCCGATCTCCTCCCTCGCGACGGTCTCGATCTCGCTCCCGGCCGCCTCGAACTCGGCCTCCAGCAGGTTGAACTCCTCCGTGGCCCCCGCCGTCAGCCGGTAGAGGCCCGCGAGGTCGCGCGGCTGCTCCGCCTCGATCCGCTCGCAGAGCCGCAGCAGGATCGCCCGGCCCTTGTCGAGCACGTGGTCGGGAAAATACGGGTCCTCGTACAGGGGACGGAGAAAGGCGTGCTCCGCCACCTGCCGGTTGGTGACCGCCATGGTGCTGCTCCTCGTGGGACGTGTGGGTGGGACCGACGCACCGATCATGCGGGCACCCACTGACAGCCGGCCCCGTCAGGAGGCGGCGGGCCGGGCCGCCGGGGCGCACGCGTACGCGCACGCCACAAGCGGCGCGCCCGCGTTCAGGAGTCGTCCGCGGGTGGCTGGTGGCCGAGGCGGCGGCCGACCTGGCGGCGGACGCGGCGGGACAGGGTCGTCGTCGCGGCCGTCAGGAAGACGAAGGTGTAGAGGATCTGCACGATCGTCACCACCCGGGCCGTCTGCCCGGTCGGGACGATGTCCCCGTAGCCGACCGTGGCCAGGGTGATGATCGTGAAATAGAGGGCGTCCAGGCGGGTTTCGAGGCCGTGGAACTCGCCGCCGGTGCGGGCCAGGGTGTGGTACGCGCCCGAGAAGACCACCACCGAGAGGCACATCAGCAGCGGGATGGCGATGCCCGGCCGGGCGCGGTCGTTCTCCAGGATCACGTCCCGGATCTGGAGCAGCAGGAGCAGCGCCACGGAGCCGAGCGCGGCGATGAACAGCGTCCAGCTCAGGACGGGGCGGTCCGGGCCGAAGTGCTCCAGCGGGAAGAGGAAGTAGCCGGTGGTCATCGCCGCCACGACGGTGAGGCTCAGCGCCCACCGCAGGGCGAGGCCGCGTCCGGAGCGGTGCGGTTTCCGCGCGGCCGGGTGCGGGTCCTTGCCCTTGCCGGTCATGACCCGTCCCCGTCTGGGGGACGCGAAGGCCGGCCCGGACCCGCAGGCCCCGCCGGACCGGGCTCACCCGCCGAGCCTGCCCCGCCCGGAGCCGGACCCGCAGGCCCGTCCGGACCGGGCCCACCCGCCGAGCCCGCCGAGCCCTGCGCCGGACCGTCCCCCGGGCCAGGACCGGCCGGCCCCGGACCCGGTCCCGCCGAGCCCTGCGCCGGGACGTCCGCCGGGGCCGGTCCCGCCGGGACGTCCGCCGGGGCCGGGCCCGGTGCCTGCGCGCCCGGGCCCCGTTCCAGCAGCTCCGCCGTCACGAACGCGACCACCGCGCACACCACGATCAGCGGCATCTGGTCGTGCGCGTCACGGCCCAGCAGCAGCACCGCCAGGACCGTGCTGGTGACCGGCAGCCGGGTCACCACCGCGGTCGCCGCCGCCAGGCCCAGCGCGAGCCCCGGGGTCACCCCCAGCCCCGGCAGGCCCGACGCCGCCACCCCCGCCGCCGCGCCCAGCATCACCGCCGGGAAGATCGGCCCGCCGCGCATGCTGCCGAGACACAGCCCCCACGCGAGCCCCTTGCACAGCACCAGCGCGAGCAGCGCGCCCACCGGCCAGCTGCCCGGATCGGCGGCCAGTTCCGCGATCGCCGCCTGGCCCGAGAGCGCCGCCTCCTCCGGGGACCGGCCCGTCATCAGCCCGTACGCGGCCAGCAGCCCCCCGACGCCCGCCGCGCAGAGGACCGTCCGCACCGCCGTGCGCCGGGCGGTCCAGGCCGCTGTCACCCGTCCGATCCGGTGCATGCCCGTGACGACGACGGCGATCAGCACCGCCAGCGGGACGCCCCACAGGAAGTCGCCCGCGTCCGGCGCGGCCGGCGGCGGCACGTCCGGCAGGGAGAGCGCCCCGACCGACAGGCCCGTCCAGTCGCCGAAGCCGGTGAACACCAGGGCGCCGACCCCGCTGGCCAGCAGGCAGGGGAGGATCAGCACCACCAGCCGGGGGCCCGCGAGCCCCGCGGCCTCCAGTACCAGCACCGCCGCGACCACCGGTCCGCCGAGGATCGTGGAGATCGCGGCCGTCGACCCGGTGGTGCCGACGACCAGGGCGGCCCGCGGGTCCGCGGCCCGGCGCGCGGGCCGCAGGGCGAGCAGGGCCAGCCCGCTGCCGACCGCCATCAGCGGCGCCTCGGGGCCGAGGACCACACCCAGCGGCAGCGTCGCCAGCGCCGCGAACGCCACCCCCGGCAGGTCGCGCGGCCCCAGCATCGGCCCGCCCAGCCCGTTCACCGGGATGTGCCCGCCGTGCCCCGGCGCCCGGGTCACCACGGGCGCCAGCAGCAGTCCGGCGAGCAGCAGCGCGGGCAGCGGCCACCACCAGGGGGCCTCGTCGTAGCCCGCCGCCTCGGGCAGGGACTCCCACACCCAGTGCTGGAGCTCGTGCTGGAGGCTGACGAAGAAGAAGCAGGCCAGCGCGATGGGGACGCCCATCAGGGCGGAGAGCGCCAGCAGCCGGGCGTAGCCGGGGCTGCGCAGCAGCTCCCGCAGGCCGGTCGCCTCCGCCATGGGTCCTCCCGCGCTCGGCGTCCCCCGCAGGGGTGCCCGGCGGCTCGGGGACCGCCGGGCACCCTTCAGTCAACGCCCGCCGCCCGTCCCGCTGCCCGGTGTGCTGCGCGGACCGGGTGAACGGCGGCGGGCCGCACCGGGCCGGGACGCCCCCGGGCCAGGCCGCACCCGGCCCGGCGCCCTCCGTCCCGACGCTCCCGGACCGAAACGGGCTCCCCCCCGGGACGCCCCCTGGGGAACACGCCCGGACCCAGACGGGCCCGCCCCGGGAGACCCTGTTCGGACACGCCCGGACCCAGACGGGCCCACCCCGGGACACCCCGTTCGGACGCTCCCGGACCCAGACGGGCTCCCCCCGGGACACCCCGTTCGGACGCGCCCGGATGGCGCACCGGCGGGCCCGCGCCGGACGCTCGAACCTCCCGCGCCCACCCGGTGCGCGCATCCGGAAGGAGCGCTCGATGACCCAGGAAACGCCCCCGGTCGGCGCCAGGCCGCCCGTCCCCGATCCCGACAGCGACTGGGTGACCGGCGGAGTCGTGTTCGCCGGTGTGCTGATGCTGTGCGGCGGGGTCCTCGCCGTCCTCCAGGGCATCGCGGGGATCGCCGAGGACGACTGGTACACCCGGGTCGGCGACTACGTGTACCGCATCAGCCTCAGCGGCTGGGGCTGGATCCACCTGGTCGTCGGCGTGCTGGTGGCCGTCACCGGCGCGGGTGTCCTCAAGGGCGCGGAATGGGCCCGGCTCACCGGCATCCTGCTCGCCTCGCTCTCCCTGATCACCCAGTTCCTGTTCCTGCCCTACTCGCCGGTCTGGGCCGTGATCATGATCGCGATCGACGTCTTCGTGATCTGGGCGCTCGCCGCCTACCGCCCCACGACCACCGCCTGACCCACCCGGCTCGCCCTACGACCACCGCCGGACCCGGCCCGGCCCGCCCCCGCGCGTTTCCCGGGCGCCCGGTTCGGTCCGAAGGGCTGCGGTCCGAGCCCCTGCCGGGGGAGTATGGGGGTACCCGTCATCCCGGCGAGAGGGCGCGAGCGGCCGGGCGCGCCCCGAGCCGTGACAGCGGAAGGAGCCACGGTGGGCAGCGCTGACGTGTTCCGTGCGGGTCTCGCCGACGACGGCAGCCTCGCCGACGACGGCGGCGCGGACCTCGCCCTGTCCCCGCCCGGCGGGCTGATGGAACTCCTCGGCGTCGCCGCCGTGGTCGTGGACGCCGAGGGCCGGATCGTCCTGTGGAGCCCGCAGGCGGAGGAACTCCTCGGCTGGACCACCGAGGAGGCCCTCGGCCGGTACGCCGCCCAACTGCTCGTCGCCGACGAGCACCTGCACCTGGTGCTGAACCTCTTCCGCCGGGTCATGGAGAGCGGCGAGGGCTGGGAGGGCGTTTTCCGGGTCCGCCACAAGGACGGCTCCACCCGCCTCCTGGAGTGGCGGAACATGCGCCTCCAGGACGACCTCGGCGGCTACTACGCCCTCGGCCTGGCCACCGACCGGGCCACCCTGCACCGCGTCGAGCGCGACCTCGCCCTCTCGGTCCGGCTCGTCGACCAGTCGCCCATCGGCCTCGCGGTCCTCGACACCGACCTGCGGTACGTGTCCGTGAACCCCGCCCTGGAGCGGCTCGGCCGCCTGCCCGCCGGTGAACTCCTCGGCCGGGGCATCCACGAGACCCTGCACTTCGGCGACGCCGACCGCCTGGAGGCCGCCATGCGCAGCGTCCTCGCGACCGGGGAGCCGCTGGTGGACCGCCATGTGCTCGGGCCGCTGCCGCCGGAGGCGGGGGAGCGGGCCTGGTCGCTCTCCCTGTACCGGCTGGACGACCCCGGCGGCCGGGTCATCGGCGTCGCCGTCTCCGTCGTGGACGTCACCGACCGGCACCGGGCGGCGACCGAGGCGGAGCGGGCACGCCACCGCCTCGCCCTGGTCGCCGACGCGTCCATGCGCATCGGCACCACCCTCGACCTGGAGCAGACCGCCCGCGAACTGGCCGATGTCGCCGTGCCCGACCTCGCCGACGTGGCCGCCGTGGACGTGCTGGACAGGATCCTCGCCGACCCCGGCGCGGGCCCCGACCGGGATCGCGACGAGGGCGACGGGGACGTCCTCATCCGGGCGCTCGCCGTCACCGCCGCGTACCCCACGGTGGCCGTCGAGGCGGCCGACCGGCCCGGGGAACTCGCCCGCTACGGTGCCGGACGCCTGGTCACCCGGTGTGTGCGGACCGCGCAGCCGGTGCGGATCGATGTGCTGGGCCCCGGCGACCTCCGCGACATCGCCCGCGACGACCGGGCGGCCGAACTCCTCGCCCGGGCCGGGGTCCACTCCTACCTCGCCGTCCCGCTGATCGCGCGCGGCGAGGTCCTGGGCGCGCTCGACCTCAAACGGACCCGCAACCAGGAGCCGTTCAGCGAGGACGACGTGCTGCTGGCGACCGAGTTCGCCTCCCGTGCCGCGGTCTGCATCGACAACGCGCGCTGGTACCGGCAGCAGCGGGAGACCGCGCTCCTCCTCCAGCGCAGCATGCTGCCCGAGATGCCCCGGCACCTGGTCGGCCTGGAGGCCGCCTCCCGGTACCAGCCGGCCCGCGCCGGGAGCGAGATCGGCGGCGACTGGTTCGACGTCGTCCCCATGGACCGCGAGCGCACCGCCCTGGTCGTGGGGGACGTGATGGGCAGCGGGATCAACGCGGCCACCGCGATGGGCCGGCTGCGCACCGCCACCCAGACCCTGACCCGCCTCGGCCTCGACCCGGCCGTGGTGCTGCGCCATCTCGACGAGATCACCGCCGGTCTCGACCCGTACATCGCGACCTGCATCTACGCCGTCTACGACCCGCACCGGGCCCAGGTCTGCATCGCCAACGCCGGGCATCTGCCGCCGGTCCTGGTGCGGCGGGGCGGCACCCCGAGGCTGCTGGACCTGCCGCCGGGCGCGCCGCTGGGCGTCGGCGCGGTCGGCGGGACGGGACTGCGCAGCATCACCGTCGGCATCGACCCCGGGGATGTGCTGGTCCTCTACACGGACGGGCTCGTGGAGACCCGCGACCAGGACATCGACACCCGGCTCGGCACCCTGACCGGGCTGCTGCACACGGCGGACGCGACACTGGGGGAGACGTGCGACCGGCTGCTGAGGGCCCTGCGACGGCCCGACACCCCCGACGACGTCGCCCTGCTGATCGCCCGCGCGACCGGCTGACGGCCTGTCAGTATCTGTTCGGTCGGCCGGAGGTCTGTCGGGAGCCGTTCCGGTGGCCGCCCGGATGCCGGGAGACGATCGGCCCGGGGCCGGCCCCGGGCGCGCCGGCCGGACCGGCCTTCGGCTCAGCCCCCCGCGGCCTCCTCCTCCAGCCGCCGCAGGCGCTCCACGTCGCAGGTGCGCGGGCAGGTCGCGCACGCCTCCAGCGGGCGGACCGTGTAGTGCAGACAGCAGCCCAGCCGGGTGCGCGTGGGATGGCGGGCGCCGCCGCGCCCGGTCAGCGTCCGGAAGTCCGCGCCGCCGGGGAACGGCCCCACCGGGCCCGGGAGGAGTGCGCCCGCGGCGCCCACCGCGGCCTCCTCCTCGCCCAGCATCCGCCCGAGGTACCAGACCCCGGACACCAGGTCGTCGCCGACCATGCCCCACAGCGCCCGCGGCCCCCGGCGCAGCCGCGGCCCGAGCGCCCCGAGCAGCGGGCGCGCCAGCCGGGCGGCCGTCTCGCGCACCTCCGCCCGCAGCGCGTCCTCGTCCGGGACCGTCTGCACCCCGGGCAGCCCCGCGGCCGGGTCACCGGGCAGGCAGGTGAACGCCCCCGGCACCACCTGCCAGGCGCCGGAGGAGAGATGGACCCGCACCTCGTCGGCGCGCAGCCTCGGAACCCGGCGCTCCAGGTACCAGGGCCCGCTGACGAGCAGGCAGACGGACCACAGCCAGCCGTGCAGGATGCGGGTCGCGGCCACATCCGGCCGGGGGCCGACCCCGTAGCGCTCGCGGATGCCCTCGGCCTCCGCGTCCAGCAGCGCCTCCAGCAGCGGCGGCCGCAGGACCAGTTCGGCGCCGTCCGCCCAGCCCTGGCCGGCGGGCGCGGCCGGTTCGGCGACGGTGAGGTCGAGCGCCGGGCAGAGCGCGCCGAGGCGGCGGTAGGCCGAGGCGAGCAGGGCAGAGCAGCTCGCGGCGGGTCGGACGGTCGCCGACGCCGGGGCCGGGGTCACGGGAACTCCTTGGGACGTGCAGGGCCGGTCGGGGTCCGCGGGCCGGGGGCGGGTAGCGCGGGCACGGCAGCGCGGCACACGCCCGGCGGCGGTCGCCGCCGGGTCGAAGGAAGGCTCACCTTACTCGCTCCCGGCTGTGGTCCGTGTGAACCGGGGTGCAGGTGTGGCGAGTTGGTGCTTTTAGGCTTGCCTAACCTAAGCTCACCCGTCATGACCTGGAACGGACCCGTGTCAGGGGGCCGTCCGGCGCCCTGCGCGGAGCCGTGCGCCGCGCCGGGCACGGCGCCGTCGCGGAAACGGAACCCCATGCAGCTCTCCCTGCTCGCCCTCAACCCCACCGACTCCGTCACCGAGGGCTTCCTCCCCGCCGCCCGCCGGCTCGGCCTCGATGTCACCGTGCTGACCGACCAGCCGGACGCGCACCTCGCCGCCTGCCCGGGAACGCGTGTACTGCCGTGCGAGGTGCGGGACTTCCGGGCCGTCATCAGCCGGCTGAGCGCCGGACCCGCGCCGGACGCGGTCTTCACCAACAGCGACCACCTCCAGGTGCAGGCCGCCCTCACCGCCGACTGGTTCGGCCTGCCCGGCAAGGACTGGCGCGCCGCCCTGCGCACCAAGGACAAGGCCCAGATGCGCCGCGCCCTGGCCGCCGCCGGGCTCGACGCCGTCCGCGCCGCCGAAGTGCCGCCCGGCCGGGACCCGGCCGGGCTCCTCGCCGCCGAACCGGACTGGCCGTTCCCGTGCGTGGTCAAACCCCGCGAGGGCGTGGCCAGCGAGGACGTGGTGCTGGCCGGGGACGCCGGGGAACTCGCCGCCCTCTGCGCCGGTATACGGGACCGCCGGCCCGGTCGGACGCTGGTCGTGGAGGAGTACCTGCCCGGTGAGCTGTGCACCCTGGAGACCCTGGGCGACGGGCGGCGGCGCCATGTGCTCGGCGGCTTCCGCACCCGGCTCTCCCCGCCGCCGCACTTCATCGAGGAGAGCCTGACCTGGGTCCCCGCCCACCCCGAGCCGGTCGTCGCGCAGGTCCTCGCCCAGCTCGACGCCCTGGGCGTGGGGTTCGGGGCGTGCCACACCGAGTTCACCGTGCACGAGGGGCGCGCCCGGCTGGTGGAGGTCAACTACCGGGCCATCGGCGACCGCTGCGACCTCCTCCTCGCCGAACTGCTGGGCATCCCCCTGTTCGAGCTGATCCTCGCCCCGTACCTCGGCCGCCCGCTGCCCGACCCACTCGGCCTCCGCACCGGCCGGGCCGCACGCCTGGACTACCCCGTCGCCGAACGGGACGGCACCCTCACCGCCGCGCCCGGCCCTCTCGAACAGGCCATCGGGGACGTGCATCTGACGTACCGTCCGCTGCGCGCCCAGGGCAGCTACCACGAGGTGCGGCGCACCAACCGGGACTTCCTCGGTGTGGTCCGCGCCACCGGCGACGACCAGAGCGCCGTGGACCGGGCCGTGGAGGGCTTCCTCGCCGCGCAGCACTGGGAGATCACCCCGTGAGCGCGGACCCGGGCCCCGGGGGCGCCGACCCCGCCGGGGCCCTGCTGCTGCGCGTCCTCGGCGCCCTGCTGCGCGAGGACGTCGCCGGGCTGCGCAGCCGGAGCACGGTCCACCGGGCCGCCGACGGCCACTGGCTCCGGGTCGCCGAGGGCCCCGGGGCCCTGCTGCTGCCGGTGCGCGAGGACGGCTTCCAGAGCCGCTGGACCGCCCGGCTGCCGCTCCTCCGCCGCGAGGCCGACGGCACCGACCTGACCGGCGCCGACGAGATCCTCGCCGCGCTCGCCGCCCTGGCCGACCCCGCCGACCGGCCCGGCTACCTCGCCTACGCCGCCGAATGCCGCGAAGCCCTGGACGCGACCCTGCTGCACCGGGCCACCGGGGCGGAGACCGCGACCGCCCTGAGCGAGCGGTACGGCCCCGACCCCGCCGACTGGACCGGCCCCGCCGCGTCCCTCGCCTTCGACACCCTGGCCGCCCGCACCGACCACCCCGTCTACCCCACCTCCCGCGCCCGCGCCGGACTCGGCCCCGCCGAACTGCGCGCCCACGCACCCGAGTTCCACCCCTCCTTCGGGCTGCGGCTGCTCGCCCTCCCGGCCGGGACCGTCACCACCGCAGGCGGGGACACGCCGTGGCCCTGGCCCGCGACCCCCTCCGCGACCGGGCTGCCCGCGCGGCTGGACGCCACCCACACCGTGCTGCCCGTCCACCCCCTCACCGCCGCCGGGCCCCTCCGGGAAGCCCTCGCGGACCTCGGCCTCGGCGGCCGGGCGCACCTCGCGGACGGCACCTGGGGCCCGGTCGTGCCCACCCTGTCGATGCGGACCGTCTCCCTCGCCGCCGACCCCCGCGTCCACCTCAAACTGCCCCTCGCCACCGCCACCCTCGGCCGGCTCAACCGGCGCACCGTCAAACCCGGCACCCTGCGCGACGGGACGGCCGGGCAGCGACTGCTGGAGACCGTCCTCGCCCGTGAACCCCGCTTCCGGGACACCGTCCTGCTCGCCGACGAGACCCGCTGGGCCCACGCCGGCCACCCCCTCCTCGCCGTCCTCGCCCGCACCCTGCCGGCTCTGCCCGCCACCGCCGTGACCGTCCCCCTGGCCGCCCTCCTCGCCCCCGCCCCCGGCGGACGTCCGGTGATCGACCACCTCGCCGACCGCCACCACGGTGGCGACCCCCTCGCCCTCCTCGACGCCCTGCTCACCCTGCTGCTCGACTGGCAGACGACCCTCTTCGGCTACGGGATCGCCCTGGAGTCCCACCAGCAGAACGTCTCCCTGGTCCTGGACCCCGAAGGCCCCCACCCGCTGCGCCTGCTGTTCAAGGACAACGACGGCCCGCGCGTCAACACCGCCCGGCTGCGCGACCGCCTCGGCGACGCGGCCGAGGAGGCCACCGGACCCGGCTTCGACGACCCCCGGATCACCGGCACCTCCGACGCCCCGGTGGCCGACCTGTTCACCACCGTCACCGTCCATCTCTGCGCGGGCGCCTACGCCTTCGGCCTCGCCCGGGCGGGACGCGCGCCCCTCGGCGCCCTTCTCGGCCTCGTCCGCGACCGGCTCCGCGAGGCCGTCTCCCGGCTCGGCGAGGGACACGGCGGCGAGGTGCTGCGCGCCCGCGTCCTGGACGCCCCGCACCTGCCCGTCAAGGCGATGGTCACCGCCGGCACCCTGCTCACCAAGGCCCGCTCGGGCGCGAGCGACATCAACAAGCACTACACCACCGGCCCCAACTACCTGAACCACCACCGGAACCCCTCGTCGCGAGAGGCATGACCGACGATGCCCAGCACCACTCCCGGCCCCCTGCGCGCCCGGCCCCGCCCGCCCCTGCCCACCGGCGCCCGCACCCCGGCCCGCCCGCCGGGTGCGCCCGCCTCGCCCCGGACGGCCACCCCCACCGCGCCCCCCACCGCGGACGACGCCGTCGCCCACACCCTGGTCAACTGCCTCCTCCGGGAGGTCTCCGGACCCGACGGACAGGCCGCCACCGGCGTTGGACACCTGCTGCTGCGCCTGCCCCGCCGCGGGGTCCGGCTCCGGATCGCCCTGCGCCGCACCTCCCTGATCGGCGCCCACCGCTTCACCGGCCCGGTCCAGGAGGAACGGCACGGCTCCTGGACGCCCATCGGCTGGCGCCGCCTCGCCGACCACGTCCACGCCGAACTCACCCTGCGCAGCGGCCTCGCCAACGAGGAGTTCACCGGCCAGGTCGCCGCCGGGCACCGGGCCGTCGCCACCGCCCTCGCCGCGCCCCGCCGCACCCACGGCAGCGGACGCCTCGCCGCCTACCTCGCCTCCGAGCAGTCCCTCCCGCTCGGCCACCGCTTCCACCCCACCCCCAAGGCGCACGGCGCCGACCCCGCCGCCTGGGCCGCCTACGCCCCCGAGTCCGGCGCCGCGTTCCCCCTGCGCCTGCTCGCCGTGCGCGAGGAACTGACCGCCGAGGAGTGCGCCGACCCCGGCGCCGCCGCCCCCCTCGACCGCCTCGGCGAGGCCCCGCCCGGCTACCGCCTGCTGCCCGCCCACCCCTGGCAGTACGCCATGCTGCGCACCCGGCCCGCCCTCGCCGGGGCGCTCGCCCGCGGCGACGTCCTCGACCTGGGCACCGGCCGCCGCCGCTTCGTGCCCACCGCCTCCGTGCGCACCCTCTACGACGGCGACACCTTCCTCAAGTTCAGCCTGGACGTCCGCATCACCAACTGCCTCCGCAAGAACGCCCACTACGAACTCAGCGGCGCCGTCGCCCTCAGCCGTCTGCTGCGCCCCGCCCTCGCCGACCTCGCGGTCCGCTTCCCGGGCGCGGCCGTCCTGCGCGAGCCCGCCTACCGCTCCGCCGCCGTCCCCGGCCCCGGCGGACGCCCCGACCGGGAACTCCTCGAAGGGCTCGGCGTCATCGTCCGCGACGGCCTCGACCCCCACCTCCCCGACGGCGGCACCGCCCTGCTCGCCGCCGCCGTCGCCGACGAGTACCCCACCGGCCCCCACCATGTCTCCCGGCTGCTCGCCGGCCGCCCGCCGGCCGCCGCCCTCGACTGGTGGCGCCGCTATCTGGACCTCCTCGTCCCGCCCGTCCTCGCCGCCTACTTCGACCACGGCGTCGTCCTCGAACCGCACCTCCAGAACGTCCTGGTGGTCACCGGGCCCGACGGGCTGCCCGAGCGGGTCCTCTTCCGCGACCTGGAGGGCACCAAGCTCCTCCCCGGCCCGCACGCCGCCGCCCTCGCGGCCCTGCCCGCCGAGGTCGCCGGACCGCTCACCTACGACCCGGCGCGGGGCTGGCGGCGCGTCGCCTACTGCCTCCTCGTCAACCACATCGCCGAACTCCTCGCCGCCGTCGCCGATCTGCACCCCCACACCGAGCACGAGCTGTGGCAGGAGGTCCGCCGGGTCCTCACCGCGTACGCGGCCGGGCACGGCACCCCGCCCGCACTCGGGGCCCTGCTCGCCGGGGCGCCGCTGCCCGCCAAGACCAACCTGCTCACCCGCTGGGGCCGGGGCCCCGACCGGGAGGCCGGCTATGTCGACCTGCCGTCCCCCCTCGCCCCCGGAGCCGCCCGGTGACCCCGCCCCCCGACGCCACCCGCCCCAGTGGCGACCCGGCGCGCCCCGTGCCCCCGGCCGCCGTCCGCGACCACGCCCTGACCCTCGGCGCCGCCGCCCTGCCTGCCTACCTCTACGACCTCGGGGCCCTGGACGCCCACGCGGCCCGCGTCCGGGCCGCCCTGCCCGAGCGCGTCGAGCTGTACTACGCGGCCAAGGCCAACCCGGAACCGGAACTCCTGCGCACGCTCGCCCCGCACACCGACGGCTACGAGGTCGCCTCGGCCGGCGAACTCGCCCATGTCGCCAAGGCCGTGCCCGGCCGCCCCCTCGCCTTCGGCGGCCCCGGCAAGACCCCCGCCGAACTGGCCGCCGCGCTCGCCGCCGGGGTCCACCGCGTCCATGTGGAGAGCCTCACCGAACTGCGCACCCTGGCTCATCTCACCGAGTCCGGCGCGCCCGGCCGCACAGCGGAGGTCCTGCTCCGCTTCAACCTGCCCCTGGACGCCGGGGCCTTTGCGACCGGCGCCCTCGCCATGGGCGGCGGACCCACCCCGTTCGGCATCGACCCCGCCGAGGCCGACCAGGCCCTCGCCCTGCTGGCCCGCTCACCCGGCCTCCGGCTGCGGGGCGTCCACGCCCACCTGGTCAGCGGCCCCGCCGCCCCCGAACTCCTGCGCGTCGCCCACTCCGTCGTCACCTGGGCCGAGGAGCTGGCCGCCCGGCACGGCACCGCCCTGCACGAGGTCAACACCGGCGGCGGCATGGCCGTCGACTACACCCGCCCCGGGACCCTCTTCGACTGGGACGCCTACGGGCAGGGCCTCGCCCGCCTCCTCGCCGACCGCCCCGGACTGCGACTGCGCGTCGAACCGGGACGCGCCCTGACCGCCTACTGCGGCTGGTACGCCACCGAGGTCCTGGACGTCAAGCACAGCCACGGCGAGGACTTCGCCGTCCTGCGCGGCGGCACCCACCATCTGCGCACCCCGGCCACCAAGGGGCACGACCAGCCCTGCGCCGTGCTCCCGGTCGACCACTGGCCCCACCCGTGGCCCCGGCCCGCCGCCCGCAGTGGCCGCGTCACCCTCACCGGGCAGCTCTGCACCCCCAAGGACGTCCTCGCCCGCCGGGTGCCCCTGCCGGGCCTGCGGGCGGGGGACCGGGTGCTGTTCGCCCTCGCGGGCGCGTACGCCTGGAACATCTCCCACCACGACTTCCTGATGCACCCGCACCCCGGCGTCCACTTCCTGCGCCCGGCTCCCGGTCCGGGCCGGGAGCCGGGCCCGGACCGGGCGGACGCATGAGCCGCCGGACCGCCCGTACCGGCGGTCCGGCGGCCCCGCACGCCGCGCCCCCGGCCCACGAACCAGATCGGAAGAGCGTCGGGGTGGGG